>JAEZCB010000248.1 GCA_023412755.1 Bacteroidota bacterium | reverse complement strand
TGCCGGTGCAAAGTCCGCTGCCGCCCACGGTGATGATCGCAACCGATCGGATCTGATCACGCCACGGATCGAATTCAGAGCAGATCACGTTGTTGTTGCAGCTGCCGGAATCGCCGAGGCCGCGTGCGTATTTGAAGATGTCCCTATAGCCATGGGTCACCTGCCCAATACGCAACCGGCCTGGGCCGGAACCAGCGGGTACCTGGTATTCAACGGTGATGCGCTCGCCTTTCATGGCCTGCACCCCCAGTACATGTTGGCCATGGTCGTTCGCGTTGGTGAACGCCCCGATGTGTTCACCGGAGTCATTCACCACGAATACCCTGGCACCGTCGGGAATATCGAATTCATCGAACTCGAAGTTGATGCTCAAGGCACCCGGGCATTCGATCCCCAATCGCCATATCCGGTTTCCATTCGGCAGCGTGGTCCAACTGCCTGAATTATCAATGCCGAGCTCCACTTGGTGATTGTATCCGAAGCGCCATGGGATGCTCTTGTCCTGATCGTTCACCAGGTCTTGTGCCCGTAGCGCCTCCAGGTCGATCTGGGGCATTCGCACGCCGGAGATCGGCGGCAGCTTATTCGCATGGGATAGGGACAGCGGTGTGCCTCCATGCTCTATCTGAGCGCTGGTGCCATTGGCGGCCGCCAGGAACGCGCATGCCAGCACTAGGGAAAGAAAAGGTGCGGATCTCATAGGAAGGCAAAATTCTATGAAATAGACTTACCATTCAAGTGGTCGTGGATCCATGCACATCCTTCGCGAACGTCCGCGCCGTCTATCTTCGCCACCAAGTTCAAGATTCACATGGCGTACGGATTGCTGAAAGGGAAACGCGGCATCATCACAGGTGCACTGAATGAACAGAGCATCGCATGGAAGGTGGCTGAACTGGCCCATGAGGAGGGAGCCACATTCATTTTGACCAACGCGCCGGTGGCCATGCGCTTGGGCGAGATCAACAAGCTGGCCGAAGCGACCGGTTCAACGATCATCCCTGCCGATGCCACCAACGATGCCGATCTGGAAAAGCTTTTCACCGAGGCACAGGAAAAACTCGGCGGGCCTATCGACTTTCTGCTCCACAGCATCGGCATGAGCCCCAACGTGCGCAAGGGCCGCAAGTACGACGATTTGAATTATGAATGGTATAAACAGACGCTGGATGTGAGCGCGATGAGTCTGCACCGCATGCTGCAGAGCGCTTCCAAGAAGAATGCGCTGGCGGAGGGAGGCAGCGTGGTAGCGTTGAGCTATATAGCGGCACAAAGGGTTTTCCCGGACTACGGGGACATGGCCGATGCAAAGGCGCTCCTCGAATCGATCACCCGTGGCTGGGGGTACCGCCTGGGCCGTGAAAAAAGAGTACGGGTGAATACGGTGAGCCAGAGTCCTACGCTGACCACGGCTGGTACGGGGATCAAGGGTTTTGATGGCTTTTTCGGATTCGCACAGGAGATGAGCCCCTTGGGTAATGCTCCCGCGATCGATTGCGCACGCTACTGCATCAGCCTGTTCAGTGATCTCACCCGGTTCGTTACCATGCAGAACCTCTTTCATGATGGAGGTTTCAGCACCACGGGTGTCACCCATGAGGTGATGGCGCGGTTCATGCAGGAAGGCTGAGGAATTTTCAATTCCACGCGGTGGAGCGGGATCCACGGCTCGTTGATCTTCAGCTTTGCTGGTGCGGATCATCTATTTTCGTCTCCACTAATGGAGATGCGCGCACGGATCATTTCGATCATTTTGGTGTTGCTGCCTTTATCCGGCGCATTCGCGCAGGGTGCCAAAGCTTTCCTCAAGGAAGGCGATGCGTACAAAAAGGAAGGGCAGCTGGAGTTGGCATTGCAGCGGTATGACCTCGCTGTGAAAGTGGATCCGCGTTCAACAAAAGCGTGGACGGCGAAGGCCGAGATGAATGAACTTCTTGGACACAAGCAGCAGGCGGCCAGTGACCGCAGGATGCTGGCCGAACTGGATCCCGGCGAACCTTCCTATTCCACCAATGCGGCCAAAGCCTTTCTGGAATTGGATAGTGGTGAAGTGGCGCTGCGGCTGTTGGATCAGGCCTTGCGGGTGAACCCGAAATACATGGATGCGCTGCTCACCAAGGCCAGGGCATGCCTGCATACCGGCGATATGGATGGTGCCATGAAAGCGGCCGATGCCGCCCTGGCCGTAAAGGCCACCACGGACACCTATTATGTGCATGGCCTGGTGCGTAGTGCGGCACGTGATCTCAAAACGGCCGAATTCGACTTCGAGAAGGTGTTGGAATGGAACCACCTATACGAGCCTGCCTACGTCGCCCTCGCCGAGGTGCAATTGCGATTATCCGAGCAGTATAGCGGCAACACCATGCGGATGCGTACGCTGGAAAAGGCCATCGAGCGATGCACCCGGGCCATTGAATTGAATCCTGGCAGCACCGATGCCCTCTTCACCAGAAGCAAGGGCTACGCGGCACAGAAGGAGTATGCCAAGGCGATCGATGATGTGAGCAAGTGTATCGCACTGGGCAGAACGGATGTGCAGGTGTATCATCAGCGTGCCATGTACTACCAGGGCTTCGGCCAGCACCAGAACGCGGTCAACGATCTGAACAAAGCCCTGCTTGATCGGCCCGATGATGTGGAGCTCCTGTTGCTCAGGGCCGAATGCAGGGAGGCCAATCTGGATATGCAGGGCGCCTTGAAGGATCTGGAGGTGGCGCTGAAAGTGATGGATGGGAAAGGCGGAAGCGATATAGCGAAACGGGATAAGGTAGCGGCATCACAGCAACGCATCGCCCACCAGATCTTTGAAATGAATAGGGAAAGCGACCCTCCGGCGATCTCGGTGCTGAAACCTTTCCGGAAGAACGATGTGGCCCAGGTATCGGCCTCCATCCAATATGTTGAAGTATCCGGTTATGTGCGCGATAAAAGCCTTCTGCGTTCGATCACGGTGAATGGAGCGTCCGCTGACTTCACCAGTGATGAAAAGGATCCGCAATTCGCGATCAATATTCCTTTCGAGCGGGAGGATTCGCTGATCATCATCCAAGCGGTGGATGTGTATGACAACATGAATTCTATTGAGTTGCCCGTGGTGCGCACCGAGGGTATCGCTCCTTCGATCGCCATCACCACGCCCAAACCCTCAGGCGATCGGGAACTCACCATTTCCGCAGGTAAGAATGAAGTGTTCATCGAGGGGCGGATAAAAGATGCCAGCCTGATCCGCATGGTGTCGGTCAATGGCATCAATGTGAGCTATGCGCCGGACCAGCTGGATCCCGACTTCAGCATAAAGGCGGATGTCACCGATCGGGATAAGCTGGTGGTGCGTGCCGAGGATCAGTATGGCAATGCCACGGAGACCACGTACAAGATCATTCGGAAGACCGAGCCAGTTGTCGCCAAGGCACCCTCGGACAATAGATCTAGTGCCACAGGGCATACCTGGGTGGTACACATCGAGAACAGTAATTACCGCAGTTTCCCTGCTGCCCCTGTCACTCCTTCGGATGTGCAGAAGATGCAGAAGGCCTTTTCCAGCTACAACGTCCAGAAGACCATCACCAAGAAGAACCTGAGCAAGGATCAGTTGGAACGTTTCTTCAACATCGAATTGCGTGACATGGTGCGGACCAACAATGTGAACACGATCCTGGTATGGTACAACGGCCATGGCCGCACGATCAGTGGCAAGTCTTATTGGGTGCCGGTGGATGGCAAGCCGGACGATGTCCACAGTTTCTACAACCATGGATCGCTGAAGTCGCAATTGCAGAACTACAGCGAGAGTGTGGATAGGACCTTGGTCATCAGTGAAGCGATCGGAGCCGATCCATCCTTTTATGAATTGACCAGATGATGATGAATGCCGCTCTTTCTGTGCCGGGCCGCCTGATCCTGCTGGTCCTGATGCCATGGCTTCCGGGTATGCTACAGGCCCAACGCGCGTTCGTGGAGAATATCGGTGTGCAACAGCGCATGCCAAGCAAGGTATATGATGTGCTGGAGGATATGGGCGGCATGATCTGGCTGGCTACGGAGGCCGGTCTGTGCCGGTTGGATGGGAATGTGGTCACAACCTATGATCATTCCCACGGCATGGCCCCCAATGGCGCTCGATGCGTATTCATGGATGCGCGTCAGCGGATATGGGTGGGTCATCTGGGTGGTGGTCTCAGTTTGATCGAGAACGATAAGGCCAGAACTCTCACCCCCGAAAGCGGTGTCATCACATCGGATATCAGCAGCGTGACCCAGGATGGGGAAGGTGACATCTGGCTGGCCACATACGGCCAGGGTGCCTTACGCGTGGATCACATCGACGAAAATGGCTCTTTCACCTATACCGCATTTGGCGATGAGGCTGGCCTGAATAACGGCCTTTCACATGCACAGTACCTGCGGGATGGCACCCTGTTCTTCGTGGATGCCGCGGGTATGTTGTTCAAAGAAGAGAAAGAAGGTGCATTCGTACGCTACATGCCTGCGGGACTGCCCGCGGAAGAACTGGTGATCACCACCCTTGAGGATGCGGCGGGACGGCTTTGGGTGGGCACCCGTTATGGTGGAGCATACCGGCTGGACCTGAAGGGCGAAGTAGCACGCTACCATCTTGGCAACGGCATGGCCAGCAACTTCGTTATCAGTTTCGGTGAGGATCTCAAGGGCCGCATGTGGATCGGCACCTACGACAAGGGTGCCGCCCGCGTGGACCGGAATGGGATCCGTGTCTTCAATGATCGAAATGGCCTGCATGACAACATGATCCGCTGCATCACCAGCGATCGTGAAGGCAATATCCTGCTTGGCACGAACGTCAATGGCCTTGACATATTCAAGGGGGAGCGCTTCGTCAACTTCACCGAGGCGGACGGTCTTGTGGATCCACAGGTGTGGGCCGTGATGGAAGATGAGAAAGGCCGCATTTGGTTCGGCACCAACGGAGGCATCACTTTGTGGGAGCCGCATGCCGATGGGCAAGGTGCCATCCGCCAGATCACCACGCAGCAAGGTGAATTGAACAGCAACCGGATCCGCTTCCTTGAGCGTGATGCCAAAGGCCGTGTATGGATAGGTACAGATAACGCTGGGCTCTTCGAGTTCGACACGCGCACATACCGGTCTGGTTTCAATCCCGAGGTGCGTGTTGCAGATGGCCGCGTAACGGCGTTGGAGGCCGGTAAGGACGGGGAGATCTGGGTTGGCACGTTGGATGGGCTCATCCAGTACGAGCCGGGGAAAGTGCCTGTGGTGTACCATATGGATAATGGCCTGCCCACCGGGAATATCTCATCGCTCCATTTCGACCAAAAGGGGGGCCTCTGGGTGGGCACGGTGTTCCATGGCGTGGCACGGCTGGAGCATGGCACGGCCACCATGCTGGACCTGGGCATGCGCTTCACACCCACCTGCTTTACAATGGATGCGGAAGATAGGCTCTGGATAGGCACCGAAGGCCAGGGTGTGCTGGTTGTGAAGGATGGCGCACTTGCCCAACATTCCACCATGGATGATGGCCTTCTTTCCAACAGCATTAGAGCATTGAACATCGACCGCAACGGCAGCATCTGGATCGGGTCCACCCGTGGCCTCAACAAGTGGATGCCGGATCGGGAAGGTTTCATCGCATATACCGAACGCGCCGGTTACGCCGGTATAGAAACGAAGGCGAATGCCACCTGCGCCACACGGGCCGGCCACTTGTGGTTCGGCACGGCCGGTGGTGCCACACGTGTATCCACGGACGCCAGCCTGGATGAGGTCCCACCACCCCTGATCGCCATGCGGGGCCTGCGGGTGAATCTCGAGGATCGTGGCTTCTTCCATGGCATGTCCTTCGCACACGATGACAATAACATCAGGATCTCTTACGGCAGCGTTTCATTGAGTGATCCCGCTGCTGTGCAGTACGCGTTCATGCTGGAAGGGGTGGACCAGGAATGGCAGCCATCCACCGACCGCACCGAGGCCCATTACCCGGCGCTCCAGCCGGGCTCCTACGTTTTCAAGGTGAAGGCCATGAACCGTTCGGGCATCTGGAGCGATCCACCTGCTGAGTTCAATTTCACCATCCTCCCACCCTGGTACCGGTCCTGGTGGTTCTATGGGTTGCTGGTGGTGGCCGTTGGCGCGGCCATGTTCAGCTACATCAAGGTTAGGGAACGTCAGTTGCGCATCCGCAATCTGGCCCTGGAAAGAAAAGTGGCCGAACGTACCGCGGAAGTGGTGGCACAAAGCCAGGAGATCGAAGGGCAGAAGGTGAGGATCGAGGGATTGTTGCTGAACATACTGCCACGCGAGGTGAGCGAGGAACTGAAGGTGAACGGTAAGGCCACGGCGCGCCGCCACAATGATGTTACGGTGATGTTCACCGATATGAAGGGTTTCACGAAGGTGGCCGAGCAGATGACACCGGAGGAACTCGTGCATGAATTGGATGAATGTTTCATCAAATTCGATGGCATAACAGCACGGTATGGTATCGAGAAGATCAAGACCATCGGGGATAGTTACATGTGCGCATGTGGTGTACCCAGCGGCGATCAGGACCATGCCATCAAGTGTGTGCTCGCGGCCCTGGAAGTACGTGATCTAATGGAACAGTGGCGGCGGGAGAGGGAGGCCCGTGGGCAGGAACCATGGATCCTGCGGATCGGTATCCATTCCGGGCCCGTGGTGGCCGGCGTGGTGGGCAAACGCAAGTTCGCCTATGACATCTGGGGAGATACGGTGAATACCGCCAGCCGCATGGAAAGCAGCGGCAAGCCCGGTGAGGTGAACATAAGCGGGACCACGTATGAGCTGATCAAGGAGTTCTTTGAATGTGAGCACCGCGGCAGGATCGAAGCCAAGAACAAAGGCAGCATAGACATGTACTTCGTGCGTCGCTTGAAACCCGCCTTCAGCACAGATGAGAACGGCAATACCCCATCATCCGAGCTGCTCACCCGTCTGGGTGTCACGCAGGCGCAGGAAGAGTTCGCGTAGTTCAGCGATCATCATGGCCGTGGCCCCCCATACCACGTGGCCCTGCACATCATAGTAGGGTATCTCCACCTCTCCGCCGAGCAAAGGGACGTGGTGGAACTTCCGTTTCAATATGGTTGGCCGGAGCAACTCCTTCACCGGTGTTTCGATCAATGCGGCCACTTCCAGGGGATCCGGATCGAGATCCCCAAGCTGGCCCACATAGCCAATAAAGGGCGTCACAATGGTGCGACTCGGAGGTATATGGATCGGAGATAGCGATCCCAGAATGTCCACGCCATCCGTGGAAGCACCTGTCTCCTCATTGAATTCGCGCAATGCCGTGTGCAGAAGTGAAGCATCCCCGGGTTCCTGCTTTCCACCGGGAAAACCGATCTGGCCGCTATGCACCCCGGCATATTCCGGTCGCAACATGAGCATTGTATGCAGTTGTTCCTCTTTCGGATAAAGCAACACCAGCACCGCACTGGCCTGCGGGGTTGGCTCCAAGCGCAACGCATGTTCCACCGGTGGGCGAGGGTAGCCGGAAAGTTCTGCGAGAACGGCATGTCCCGGCAAGGGATCCCGCAGCGCCCGCTTCAGCCTTTCAACTTCTTCGGACAGGTTCATGCCTCCACCATGGTGGCGAGTTCATCGGCCAGCCGCGCGGCCTGCTCCTTGTATGTATGTGTGCTGCCAGCGATCCGGCGTGCCTCGGGAAGTGCCCGCTCCAGCTGGCCGCTGCATACCCAGCACAACACGGTGTACCATTCCGTTTGATCCCTGAATCCGCTTACGGAGCTGTTCTCCAAATGGTCCAGCTGAAGCTCCGCTTCATAAGGCTTGTCCATTGCCAGATGGCACATGGCCAGGTACAGGTGGGCGGAACGCTCGAAGCCACGCTGCCGTATGTATTGGGACAGGCTATCCGCGGCCTGGGCATGATCGCCCTGCTGGTAAAGTTCCATCGCGCGGACGTAGATCCGGTGATCCTTTGGCGCATCGCGGCCGGTGATCATATCCGGATAAGGTTCGAAG
>JAEZCB010000221.1 GCA_023412755.1 Bacteroidota bacterium | reverse complement strand
ACGTTCCTGCGGAGAAGTTCACCCAACAGTTCATTGAAGCTGTGAAGAACAACACCGTTGGTGATTTCACGCAGTTCTATCAGATGATGGATGTGCTGATCATCGACGATGTGCAATTCCTCGCCGGCAAGGAGAAAACGCAGGATGTGTTCTTCCACATCTTCAACCACCTGCACCAGACGGGTAAGCAACTGGTGATCTCCAGCGACAAGGCGCCCGTTGAAATGGCCGGTATGGAGCAGCGTCTCCTCTCCCGCTTCAAGTGGGGCCTCAGCGCCGATCTACAGACACCAAGTCTGGAAACGCGCATCGCGATCCTCGAGAAGAAGATGTATGCGGAAGGTATCGATCTGCCGAAGGAAGTGGTGGAGTACCTCGCCTACAGCATAACCACGACCATCCGCGAACTCGAAGGTGCGATGATCAGTTTGATCGCACAGAGCTCGTTGAACAAGAAGGCCGTTACGCTCGATCTCGCCAAGCAGATGATCGACAAGTTCGTGAAGAACACGGCCCGCGAGGTGAGCATCGATTACATCCAGAAAGTGGTGTGCGATTACTTCGACCTGCCGATCGAACTCCTAAAGAGCAAGACGCGCAAACGCGAAGTGGTGCAGGCGCGCCAGATCGCCATGTATTTCGCCAAGCGCATGACCAAGAGCTCCCTGGCCAACATTGGTGCACATTGCGGTGGCAAGGACCACGCAACGGTATTGCATGCTTGCCGAACAGTGAATAACTTGCAGGAGACAGACAAACAGTTCCGCGGATATCTGGAGGATCTGGAGAAGAAGCTAAGCATCCATTGAGACGAGGATCCGATGGGATGATGAAGGGGCTGCGCGAGTGGCCCCTTCGCTTTTTCCATTGCGAAGTGCGAGGGAGGGATCAATGAGTGAACGGCCGAAGGACCCTGATCAAATAGGCTCGGCTGATGCGAGCACGAGTACAGGACCGGGTCGGTGCGCAAGTGGACAAGGCCCCCCTTGCACTCACATCATTGAAACCCTAGTACTGTTTCTGACGAAAGTCTGGAGTGCGGTCGGGATCACCGAAGGACATGCCATGGGCTCTCCTTGTCTTCTCAGGAGCATCGGTGAAGGAGGAATGCATGACCTCCACATGAAGCGTGTCCGTTGCGATGCCACAACCATTGCTGGCCTGCAGGATGAAATGGAGCCGCTCACCTGCATCGGCCGCCACACTTTGGTAAAGCTGATCGGTCAATATGCCTTGTCCGGATGTTGTCCAACTGGACCGACCTGCCTGGAACACTTCGCCCTGCAATAGGTATTGCTCCCCTGCGGAGATCCGGGCATCCTCCCCGGCGCGAACTTCTGGTTTGGGATGGAAGGTGATCAGCAAACTATCCTTCCCGGGCTGGCAGCCTCCATTGCTTGTGCTGGTAAGATGCACCCAAACGCCACGTTGGGAAAGATCATGTGCACCTGGCAGATAGACAGCATTGATCTCCACCGCCCCATCATTGAAACGACCATCACCAGAGGTGCTCCATTCCCCTGTGACACCAGAACCTTGGATAAGGCCCGAAAGGGTGATGCCGGGTGTATCGAAACAGGCGGTGACATCTGGGCCGGCGTCCACGGTGATACGATCCTCGATGTTGATATGCACCTCATCGGATACCACCTCATCACCAGCGGTGGTGAGGTGGAGCCGGACCCCATTCAACAGATCCTTGGACCCAAGGCGATAGGTGGCATCGAGCGAATGTGCATCCGGCAGGAACTGACCATCTCCAGTGGTGCTCCAGGTAGCGGTGATCCAGGGCCCACATACCCTCCCCGCCAACCGCACCTCCTTCTGGCCGGGACAGAGCTTGATCGGATCACCAGCATCCACCATGGTCACGGATAGGTCTCCGCAGGGCGTGCTTTGGGCCAACGCATACCCTACTGGCACGGCTATCCCAAAGAGGAGCAGGAAGTAAGGCAGATGCTTCACGGGCCTATAAAAGTGGCCTTTTGTACGCACGTGCTCCCATAAGGATACGCCCCCTGGCTGTCAAGCCCCTCAAGTAAGTGCGGATGGCCCTCCCCAGGCTGCCTTTGTGCATGGATCTTGAAGAGAGGCGGCATTGAAGTTTCCATCGGAATTCGGACATCTATGGTCAAGTGATGAAACAGTGAATATGGATCCTACCTTCGTGCGCGTCTCAACCCACGCATCAGTGGCACAGATCATACCCTCCGGTACCCCCCTTGGGCCGCATCTAACGCAGGACCAGCGGGAGTTTTTCAACAAGAATGGCTTTCTTCATTTCCCTTCCTTTATAGACCGTTCCACCGTACGCACCATCATCAACGCCATTGAGGAGGTCCAGGAAAGGTGGATCCAGGAGGGCACCACCATGGTGAATGGCATACCCATCAAGTTCGGCAATGATGTGGATGGAAGAAAGATCGTTCAGCGTTTTGCCTTCGCCAACCAGCACCATCCGATATTGGCCGATATCCTGCGCGATCCACGGCTCAATGCGTTACTGGACCTTGTAGGAGCCGGTGCGAGGCTGGGCATCAATGAAAAGGATGGGCTTGTGGTGAATCACTATGTGAACACCGATTCCAGTAATTTCACCCAGATGGGGTGGCACACCGATTCCATCCGCGACCTGTTCCTTGGGAAAAAGATCCTGCCCATGCTCAACGTGGGGATCCACCTGGACGACCAGCATCCCGAGAATGGGGGCCTCCGTCTTATCCCGGGCACCCACAGGCAGAGCATCTTGGGAATGATCTTCCGCAAACGCTATTTCAAGGATATCCGGCCGGACAAGGATGAAGTTGGTTTCGCGATAAAGGCCGGGGACCTTACCGTGCATGATGGACGATGCTGGCATAGAGTGCAGCGAAGTGCCCTTGTAGGTGAAGCTAGCCGGCGCCGTGTGATGTACATACCGATCATCTGTGGGAAATATTCCCCAAAGACAGCGGAAAGCCCCACACCCATCTACCATAAGTTCCAGCACCTGGTGCGATGAGCACCATGGACAAGGGCTATGCTTTAGTAACGGGTGCCAGCCAGGGCATCGGCAAGGCCATCGCCATGGAACTCGCCCGCCATGGTTTCGGGATAATTGCCACCGCCCGTAATGCGAATGGCCTGAAGGCCTTGCAGGAAGAGGCCGGGAGGCTGAATGGCGGAAGGGTACATCTGGTGGTGGCAGACATACTCGAGCATGGCGCGGTGGACCGATTGGTACAGGAGACCCTGGCCCATGGCTCTCCCCTCACATGCCTGGTGAACAATGCCGGCCAGGCCAATTGGGGCCTATTCGAAACACTCGGACTGGAGGAGCAGTTGCGCATGATGCGGCTGAACATGGAGGTTCCTGTGTCACTCGCCCATAAGCTCCTTCCCCACCTGAAGAAACAAAAGCAGGCCTACCTTCTTAATGTATCGAGCATGACCGCTTTCCATGCATTGGCCAGCATGGCGATATACGCATCATCCAAGGCATTCCTGATGCGTTGGTCCCGTTCGCTGCGGATGGAGCTAAGGGGAAGTGTGAACGTGACCTGTGTATGCCCGGGTACCGTGAGCACAGGTTTCATAGAGCGTGCGGGTATGCAGGCCATGGAAGAACTCGCGAACAAATTCGCCACCCCACCGGAACCTGTGGCCAAGGCAGCGGTGGCGGGCCTGTTGAAGAACAAAGCCGTGGTAGTGCCTGGAGTCTCCAACGCATTCACGGTGAAACTGCAGAAGCTGGTACCCTCCGCGGTGACAGAGGGTGTCGCCAGCAGCATCTATTTGAAGCGGCTGCCGAAGAAGGGCATGGAGTAATTCCCGGGTCTGATCATACCCGGCGTACACCGAGAATATTCAAGGACCACCCGCCCAAGATCCAGGCAAGGACCGCGAAGAGGGGCGCTACAAGGACATCAACTGTATAGTGCACATGCTGGATCAGTACGAGGAACGCCATAAGGGTAGCACCCATGGCCATGAGCGTTCGCAAAGGCCCCTGAACAGCCAGCGCGAATAGGACAAGCGTAGCGGTATGGCCGCTGAAGAACAGGTCTTTCAAAAAGGGGCGCTCTTCCGGATAAAATACCTGGGTGATGGGATCCACCAATGGAATTATGGTTTCAGGAGGTTCCAGGGTCAGCAGATGCATGGTGCACATCCGCAGCAGTAAGAGCACTACATAGGCGTGCAGCAACTGCAATAAACGGTAGGGAGATCGGCCAAGGAAAAGAATGCCGGCCAGGATCAAGGCATAAAGCGTGGTAAAGGTCAGGGCCGATACATCCACAGGACCGATCAACTTGAGCAGAGGGTCTTCGATGCGCATCCCTGGCTTCTGCTCGAGGTATTGAAAGAACAGCGGCAACATGGCCACCACCGGCAAGGCTGCCATAAGGGCCAGGATAAATGCATGCCGCCAGCTCCGATCATGCCATGCTTGAAGCCATCGGTCCTTCATATCATCTATCATCCTCCATTTCGCCGTCATGGAAATTGATTACTCTTTTCTATTCGTGGATGAAATAAGCACACTCACATATGTTTAATATGAATGTGCTCCACAAGCCGCCCTTCTCTGCCTGAAAACAGGGATAATTTGCCGGCCGATCACCAAAATGAGACCAATTCGTCTCATGGGGCCAGGAGCTTTTTGCCCGAGTTGCGCGAGTGTATCATGATAAGATGAAGAATAGTCGATCGCCAGTACAAAAACGACAATGAATCGCAATCCAAAGGCCAATTGGGTACAACCCTCCACCATGGTACGTACCGCTTTCTTGATCACGACCGTCCTGCTGACGCTATCGCAGACCAGTGCACAAGCACCAGCCAATGACCTTTGCGCCAATGCCATACCTGTGCACTGTAACTCTATTTCGAGCGGCAGCACTGTTGGCGCTACGACCACGGGTGCCCCGGGCACCTGCATCACTTCATTCTCCAGCGCTGGCGGCGTATGGTTCACTGTTCAAGGTTGGAATGGGGGAATGAAGGCCGCATTATGTGGAAGCAGCTACGATACCAAGATCGGTGTTTTCTCTGGCGTATGCGGAAGCCTTACATGCGTGGCAGGAAATGATGATGACCTTGGCCCCGGGGGAACCGGTATTTGTGATGGTGGCGTTGTCTCCTCCACATCATGGATGGCTTCGGAAGGTATCACCTATTATATATACGTCACTGGTTTTTCCTCGGGAACAGGCTCTTTCGACCTGACCATTCTCTGTGGCGATGCGAATGCCGCATGTTCTGAAAATGGGCTGGTGCTTGAGTTACAAACTGATGCTATGGCCGAGCAGACCAGTTGGGAGATATTACCCTTGGATCTCGATCTGCCGGTCTGCAATGGTTCAGGGATCCCTGGGGAGGGGATCTTCACCTTCACTTGTTGCCTGCCAGATGATTGCTACCGTTTACGCGTCTTTGATCAAGCGGGTGATGGGATCATGAACGGAGGCTATATCCTGCGCACTACGGATGACATGCGCATCATCGACAACCGGCACAACTTCTCCGATGGCAGCACAAGCGCTATCGCCAACGGGGAGGGCTTCTGCCTGCCCATCGGCCAGGACCGGCTCATATTCACCAGTTGTGATAAACTCGATTGGGTGAATGACCAATTCCTCGTGGCCAGCCTGAACGCCGCTGTTAGTGCGGAATGGGTGGCCGGTGCGCCCAACAACCAGCAGGATGCGGACTCCGGCTATGAGTTCTGGTTCTTCGATCCCAATGGCAGTTATAGTTTCCGCTGGTTCCGCGGCCATAACACCTCCCATGGGTACGGCACCGGTGCGGCCCGCGCGGCACACCTGCGTATAAACAATTGGGCATCCGCCTACCACATACCACAGCATGTGCTGCTGAACGTACGGGTGCGCGGAGTGGTGGAAGGAGAACCCTTGGAATGGGGACCCGCATGCCGTTTCATGATCGATCCCGTGGCAGCGGAATGCCCTACCACCAAGTTGATGGACATACCCTACAACCAATTCCTGAGTTGTGGCCAGTATCGCACATGGGACTTCAATTCATTCGTTCACGCACGCCCGGTGAGCGGAGCCACCCAATATCAGTTCCGTTTCCGGCAACCTGCCGAAGGATATGAAGTGGTCCGTACATCCAATAGCTATTTCACCCGCTTATTCTGGAGCGAACCATTGCCTCCACTGGTCACTGGCTCCCAGTACATGGTGGATGTGCGTGCTTACAAGAATGGCCAGTGGTGTCCCTGGGGAGAGGTCTGCACACTGAACATCGGTACCGATATGGGCCAGGGCGCTGGGCAAATACCAGATCTAAGGTCGGAGATCAACGAACCACGTATGGCACCCCCGCATGTGACCATCTGGCCCAATCCGAACAATGGGGAACGACTATTCCTTTCATTGGAAGATATCGGCGATGGTACCGATCCTGTGATCGTCGAACTTTTCGACATGCAAGGCAGCAGGATCCTGGGTTCATCCTTTTCCAGTTCCGATGAGCATATGACCACCTATCTGGACCTGTTTGGTAGGATGCATGCGGGAGTGTACGTAGTGAGCATCACCGTAGGCGATGATCAGTATATCCAGCGCCTGGTGATCCAATAGCAAAAGCGCTGATCAACATACCCTCTATCCAATTACCGAGAGTCCATTCTGCTGGAGTGTCCGATAGCATACCCAATGAACCGACTGATAAGATGATGAGACCCCAAACCCCGAGGAACAGGCCGGCGACATGGCACATGGTGGTGTTCCTTATGATCATGTATACCTTGTTCCTTGGCAATGCCTGGGCGCAGGCACCAGGGAACGACCTATGCGCGAATGCCATAGCGATCGAGTGCAATAGCACGATCAGTGGTACTACGATAAATTCCACCACGACCGGTTCACCAGGCCCATGCATCGTTACCATGAACACAGCAGGAGGAGTATGGTATGTTGTTCAGGGTTGGAATGGCGATATGGTGGCCAGTTTATGTGGCAGCAGCTACAATACCAAGATCGGTGTGTATGCCGGTAGTTGTGGAAGTCTCAGCTGCATCAAAGGAAATGATGATGATCAAGGTCCTGGCGGAGCCAATGTTTGTGGTGGTGGGGTAGTATCCTCCACTACCTGGACAGCGACCGCGAATACCCAGTACTACATCTATGTTACCGGAACTACCGGCAATACCGGGAGCTTCGATCTCACGATCAGCTGCGGTGATACGAACCATCCCTGCCCTGAGAATGGCCTTACTCTGGAATTCCAGACCGATGCCAATGGTTCCCAAACGAGTTTCGAGTTGATCCCTGAAGGGCTGTCCATCCCTGTGTGCTCCCAGAGTGGAATGCCCAGCAATGCCGTTATCACCAGTGGATGTTGCCTACCGGACGGATGCTATACGTTGCGGGTGATGGATAGTGCGGGTGATGGTATGGCGGGCGGAGGCTACATACTCCGCACCACAGGGAACAATGAACGCATCATCGACAACCGGCACAACTTCTCCGATGGCAACACCAGCGCTATCGCCAACGGGGAGGGCTTCTGCCTGCCCATCGGCCAGGACCGGCTCATATTCACCAGTTGTGATAAACTCGATTGGGTGAATGACCAATTCCTCGTGGCCAGCCTGAAC
>JAEZCB010000099.1 GCA_023412755.1 Bacteroidota bacterium | reverse complement strand
CCCGTGCGTCGCGGACTGCGCTGGCGAATGGGGAGGATCAGCATATCTGGACAATTGCGAGAACTGTGTTGAAGGAAGTACCGGCCTAATGCCTTGTAATGCGGACTGCGCTGGGGAATGGGGAGGAACAGCGTATCTCGACAATTGCGAGATCTGTGTGGAAGGAAGCACTGGCCTCAACCCTTGCGTCGCGGACTGCGCTGGGGAATGGGGAGGAACAGCTTACCTGGACAATTGCGAGAACTGTGTTGAAGGAAGTACCGGCCTAATGCCTTGTACTGCGGATTGCGCTGGAGAATGGGGAGGAACCGCGTATCTCGACAATTGCCAGACTTGCGTTGAAGGAAGCACTGGTCTCTCACCCTGCATCCAGGATTGCCTAGGGATCTGGGGCGGCCTTGCTGTACCTGGCAGCATGTGCGACGATGGTGATCCCTGTACGATCAATGATGTCATCACCGCCAGTTGCACCTGCTCTGGCATGCCGGCCACCCCGGATGCTACATTCCACTATGCTTCGGAGGAGTTCTGTACCAACTCTTCCGATCCGGCGCCGTTCGTCGCCGCTGAAGGCGGGCTTTTCGCCGCCGTCTCCGAAGGTCTCGTGGTGGATCCTGCCACCGGCATCATCGACCTTTCGGCATCCACTGCTGGCACACATACCATCAAGTACTACTTCACCGGTGCTTGTCCGAATCTGTATCTGAACACGATCATCATCAACGAACCACCGGCCTCGGATTGGTCGGTACCGGATGTGATCTGTGATAACGGTGGCCTCATCGACCTGGCAACGTTATTGGCAACAGGCACGCCAGCCGATGGCATCTGGACCGGCCCGGGAATAGCCAATGGCACACTGGATCCTTCCGGCTCCACAGGTACCTTCCACATCGGTTACACCACCGCCAATGGCTGCTCCAGCACCACGGAACATGCTGTGTCGATCACATCGGCACCTCTGGCTTTCGCTGGAGAGGATCTTGTCTCGTGTGGCTTGACGATCGATCTGCAAGCCTCGGCACATGCCAGCGGTCACTGGACAGTTCCTGCTGGCATCACCATACTGGAACCTGCGACCCCTGGTAGCACGGCACAGGCGATGGAGCATGGCACCTATGACCTTGTGTGGACCGTCAACAACGGAGGTTGTGGCTCTTCGGATACCGTCAGAGTGACTTTCATCGAACCCAGCACTGATCTGTTCGCGGATGCGGGACCCGATCAACGGATCTCGATCATCAAGAGTACCACGCTGACAGGCAATACAGACTTGAATGCAAGCATTTCATGGCAGGTATTGGAAGGTGCTGGTGTGATCAGCGATGCCCATGCGCTACACACAACGATCAATGGATTGAGTGCCGGAATGAACCGCGTGCTGCTCACCGCCTGGACCGATCCATGCAACATCGCCAGCGATACCGTCTCCATCTGGGTCGATGAACTCTTCATACCGGAAGGCTTCTCGCCCAACAACGATGGCATCAACGATCTATTCGAGATCACCGGCATCGATGCCTATCCCAATACGGTCCTTCGTGTATTCAACCGTTGGGGGCAGGAAGTATTCTCCAGCAACGACTACAGGAATGGTTGGGATGGTCGCTCGGACAATGGCCGCGAACTGCAGAATGACACCTACTTCATCGTGCTTGAATTCGGTGATGGTGAAACCCACAACGGCTACGTGATCATCAAAAGATGAGGCGCTTCATCCATATCATCATTGGTATGCTGGCTCTCGTGGCCGGTACCACCCAGGCGCAACACACGCCCATCACGAGCCAATACCTTTTCAACGGCCTGTTGATCAACCCCGCCTACGCCGGCAGCCGGGACGCACTAACGGCGAACCTTACACACCGTCAGCAATGGGTGGGCTTCGATGGAGCCCCAGTAACACAGGTGCTCAGTGTGCATACACCCATCAAGGGCCGGAAGATCGGGTTGGGCCTCATGCTCCTGAACGATCGCATCGGCGTCAGCCGCTCCACCGGCATCATGACCAACTATGCCTACCGGATGCAATTCCCCAAAGGCAAGCTGGCATTGGGCCTGGGAGCGGGTTTCAGCTCTTCGCGCAGCGCATGGCAGGATGTGGCGATCCAGCAACAGAGCGACGTTGCTTTCCAACCAATGGAGCGGGCCATGCTGAGGCCGAACTTCAGCACCGGGGCTTTCTATTACAACAAGCGTTCGTTCATCGGCCTTTCCATTCCCTTTTTGCTGCGGCAGCGCCACACGCAACCTTCCGAAGGCACCAGTACGTATACACGGCTGGTGAACATGCAGCCCATGCTCTTCGCTGGCAGGATCTACGATTTGAACCGCGACCTCAAACTCAAACCCACAGGCCTGTTACGTTACACCGGAAGTGGTGGGCCGCAAGGGGATGTGAGTGCCAACCTCATCATCAAAGAAATGGTGTGGGTGGGAGCATCCTACCGAAGCAACGATTCATTCGTTGGTATGCTGGAGGTGCTCCCCACGGCACAATGGCGCATCGGCTACAGCTATGATATGGGCATGAACTCCATGCGCCGGTATCATGCGGGATCCCATGAACTCATGGTCCAATACGAATTCGGATATCGCATTCGCGTGCGTGATCCACGCTACTTCTAACATGGCACGCCTATCACTCCTCCTACTGCTCCTTTCGCCGCTTCCTCTTACGGCGCAGGTGATCCATGAGGTGACGCCTTTGGAGCTTGGTGTGAATGTGGAGGATTACGCCCCAGTGCCGGTGGACGCCGGTTTCATCATGTGCTCTTTGCGGGAATCCGGTGGCGCCATCGATGTGAAGGATGCACGCACAGGAAAACCATTCTCGGATATCTATTTCGTACCCCTGAATGAACAAACACCAGGCAGGCCGGTGCTTTTCAGCGGCAACATAACAACCCCCGTCAATGAGGGGCCTGCCGCTTTCTCCAAGGGCGGCAATGAGATATGTTATACCCGGAACATCCAACTTCCAAAGAAGCTGTCCAACTTCAAAGGGACCAATGGCCAATTAGGTTTGTTCCTATCTCAAAAGATATCGGATGTCTGGCAGATGCCGATCCCTTTCGAGCACAATTCCCCGAAATACGCGCTGATGCATCCGACCTATGACCCTGAGGGTGGCCGGCTCTATTTCGCAAGTGATATGCCGGGCGGTTTCGGGGGTTTGGACCTCTACTCGAGCAGAAGAACGGCCCAGGGCTGGACGGAACCCGAGAACCTCGGTGCCACCGTCAACGGTCCCGGCAATGAGGCCTTTCCACGGATGCAGGCGGATGGGAAGCTACACTTCTCATCCGATCGCTCCGGAGGGCTCGGACAACTGGATGTGTACTGGTGCGAGAAGAACGGCGAAGGATGGACCTCCCCCATCGCGTTCCCCGCACCGATCAATTCACCGGCGAATGACGTGGGCTACACGCTGTTCGCAGATGGTTTCAATGGCATCATGAGTTCCGATAGGAATGGTGCCGACCGCATCTTCATGGTGAAAAGAACAGTGGAAAGATTCAGGGGTTGCACAGAACAACGCACGGACAACTTCTGCTACGCCTTCAAAGGCAGAAAACACGCGGCCACCGCCAACCTGCCATTGGAGCATATGTGGGACATGGGTGATGGCCACCGCCTGAAGGGGCATACGGTGAACCACTGTTACGAGGAGCCCGGAACATATGAGGTGCGATCACTACTTGTGGACAAGCAGAGCGGTGCGATCTTCCACGTGATCAATAACAATGAATTGGTGGTGGAAAGAACCGAACAAGCCTACATCACTACTCCGGACACTGTGCGCACAGGCAGGCAGCTGGCACTGGACCCGGAAAAGAGCCATACGCCGGGTATGACGGCAGCCGAATACCATTGGGACCTGGGCGATGGTAACCGCCGGCGTACACCACGTGTGATCCATCAGTACAAGACCCCTGGTGTCTACGAAGTGAAGCTGGACATCATTGGAACCCCGGATGCCCAGGGAAACATCGCGAACCGGTGCAACACCAGGAAGATCGTGGTGATGGACCGGTACCGGGAACATGAGGACCAGACCGTTGTGGCCGTGTACCAGGATGCCTTTGGCAATACCCGCCAATTCGAGTTCCAGGAACTGCCCTTCGATGACCTCGGCCTGGCGTTCGCTGAGAACGCGGATGTGACCTTCAGTGTGACCCTCTTCGCCAGCAAAGAGCGGGTTAGCCTGGACGATGCGCGATTCATAGAGGTGCGCAAACACTATCGTGTCATCGAGCGCTATGATCCTGAAAAGGGGGTGTACACCTATTCCGTGGGTGAGACCAAGAATTTGGAGGAGCTCTATGCCGTGTACAAAAAGGTGAAGGAGCTGCAATTCCTGGATGCCGAAGTATTCGCGCTGGAGGTGGAAAAACTCGTTGACCTCAGTCAACTGGACCTTGCTTCTCTGAAGGAGTTGAACCACTCGAAACTGCGTACCAGCGCCATCCACTTCGGTTCTAGCAGCGCCGAACTGGGCGAAGATTCCGAAGAAGTCCTCTTGCGTATCCTGGGGCTCTTGCGGCAGCATCCACAACTGCACCTGGTGATCGAGGCCCATACGGACGATGTCGGTAGCGTGAAGGACAATCTCGATCTTTCACAGCTCCGGGCAGCAAGTGTCGTGGCCTACCTGGTGGACCAAGGTGTGGATACGCAAAGACTTGTCCCCATCGGCCATGGCGAGAATCAACCCATCGCGAGCAACAAGTCGGAGACCGGCCGCAGCAAGAACCGTCGCGTGGAATTCCGCATGGTGGTGAAGGAAGAGCTGCCTTCCCTTGTGGACATGAAGCAATGATCCGCCGCTGTTTGGCGATCACAGATGCTTCATGGCCTCCCGCACACTAAGAGGCGATAGGCGCTGGGAGGCAACGAAATGCCTTACCGCCTCTGGATCCACCCTGGCGTACTGGCGAAGAGCCCATCCGATACCCTTGCGTATGAAGAAGTCCGGATGGGTTGATAGTTCCTTGATGTTGCCAAAGAGGATCCCTGTATCCGTATGCTCCTTGTACTGAAGTTGAAAGATCAGCGCCGTACGCTGAAGCCAGAGTTCACCACTTTCCATGTACCTCCGGTTGGTAGCGCGGATCACGGAGGGGTGGTGCCGCAGGATCTCACCCACCCCATGCACGGCAAGATGATCCACGGTATCCCACCAGCTATGGGTGAGTATCAATTCCTCCGCCAGTTCCAAGTACAGCGGATCCGATCTTTTGGCAGCATGCGTGAACAACTCCATGCCGGTATAATGGAATTCCCGCTCCCGCTGCTGCCATGTGGAGCGTACGATCGTTGAAAGCTCTTCTATCGATGGCCGCCCATGCTGCTTGAGAAATCCACGTACCAAGGCGCGGCGAAGTGGTGTCTTGATCCCAAAGAACCGGAACCGGCCTTTCATATAGGCCGATTGCCCCCCGGCGATATCCGGATCGGCATGCTCTGCGAATAGCTCCCGGAGTGGAAGCAGGTAAGGATGGATGCCAGTGCCCATGAGGCCGCAAAGTTGATCACCGGATGGCGGACACCATTAGCTTTATCGGCGTCATAGTGATGATGCTGCGCCTTTTATTCGTGAAGTTGGCCCTGTGCGTGGCGATGCTGCTGCATGGCCAGGGCATGCGGTTCGTGGAGAACAAGGGGCAATGGCCGCAGGGTGTAAGCCACCGTGCGGAACTGCCCGGGGCGGCGATCTGGTGTGAACAGGGTGCCATTCTTCTGGACCTGTACGATCATGAACAGGTGCATCGGATACATGGTAACGTGCGCGGCGATGGGATGGCCGAAGGACCATTGCGTCATCACGCGTTAAGGCTCCGCTTTCTCAATGCGGCCGGTGCTTCTCCTGTAACAGCTGTGGATCCCCTTCCGGAGCAATACAACTACTTCATTGGGAACGATCCAGCGAAATGGGCGGGCAAGGCACGCGCCTACGCAAGGCTCCGGATGCACGGCGTGGCCCCCGGTTGCGATGCGGTGATCCAGGAGGGGCGAGGGGGTTTGAAGTATGATCTGATAGTGGCACCTGGAGCCGATCCCAACGACATCCGTTTCACCTATGAAGGAGCCGATGCGATGGAGAAACTTGGCGACGCCCTGGTAGTACGGACCTCACTGGGCAGGCTGGTGGAACGCATTCCGCTGGCCTATCAGGATATCGGGGGTGAACGGAGGATCATTACCTGTCGCTACACGCTGGAGAATGGGGTCATCGGCATCGAACCGGAAACATATGATCCGGCCTATGAGCTCATCATCGATCCCACTTTGGAATTCGCGACTTTCTCCGGCTCTGTAAGCAACAACTTCGGGTACACGGCCACCTTCGATAACGCCGGATTTCTTTATTCAGGCAGTACGGCTTTCGGCAACCAATATCCCGTGACCTTGGGCGCCTACCAGACCACCTGGGCAGGGGGCACCACAGATATCGCGATCAGCAAGTATGACACCACCGGAAGCTTCATGGTCTGGAGTACCTACATCGGCGGTAGCAACAGCGAAATGCCCCACAGCCTGATCGTGGATGCCAACGACCAGCTCGTTCTATTGGGCACCACCGGCTCATCGGACTATCCCACCACGGCCAATGCCTATGACCAGAGCTTCGGGGGGGGTGCATCATTCAACCCGGAAGGCCTGGGGCTTACATACCCGAATGGATCCGATATGGTGGTGACACGGTTCAACTCCACCGGTTCCGCTTTGTTGGGATCCACCTTCCTTGGTGGCTCTGCGAACGATGGATTGAACTCCGCACCCGGACTCAAATTCAACTACGCCGACGAAGTGCGTGGCGAAGTTCTCCTTGGAACAGGTGGTCGGATCTGGATCGTAAGCACCACAGGAAGCGATGATATGCCCACTTCGCCCGGTGCCGCACAGGTAACGTATGGCGGAGGCAGCCATGATGGTTTCGTGGCACTCTTCGACCCCTTTTTGACACAATTGCAATACGGCAGCTACATCGGTGGCGGTCAGGCGGACGCTGTCTATAACGGTGATCTGGATGAGCAGGATAGATTGTTCGTATGTGGTGGCACCACAAGTACGGATCTGCCCATACCATCCGGTTCAGTTGCTACGACATACCATGGCGGCATCGCGGATGCGTTCGTTGCACGGTTCTCCGCCGATGGCACCAGCATAGAACGCTGGACCTATTGGGGAAGTTCCGAATACGACCAAGCCTACTTCGTGGAACTGGATACGGAAGGTGATGTCTATGTCTTTGGACAAACCTCTGCCCCCGCCGGGGAAATGATCATGAACGCCCCCTACTTCCTTGACGGTGGGGGCCAATTCATCACGAAGTTCGATCCGGACCTGAGCACTGTGCTCCTGAGCAGCAGGATCGGTTCCGGGGATGGAGATCCGGACATCTCCCCAACCGCTTTTTTGGTGGACTACTGCAACAAGATCTATACGAGCGGCTGGGGCAGCAACATAGGATTCGGTGGAAACCTTACCACTACAGGCCTTCCGATCACTGCAGATGCGCATCAGACCACCACGGATGGACACGATCTCTACCTCGCGGTCTTCGAGATCGACATGAGTGCGTTGATCTATGCCACCTATTATGGCGGACCGATCAGCCATGAACATGTGGACGGTGGCACGAGCCGTTTCGATAGACGCGGCCGTGTTTACCAGAGTGTCTGTGCGGGATGCCAGAACAACGATGACTTCCCCACGACACCTGGGGCCTGGTCCGCCACGAACAACAGCGGCGGATGCAACAGCGCCGTGCTCAAATTCGATTTTGATGCTCCCTTGGTGATCGCATCTTTCCTGGCACCGGACACCATTTGCGATGGCACCACCATACCGATCACCAACCTCAGCAATGGTGTGCAGTACGAATGGCTCTTTGGTGATGGCAATGGTTCAGCGGCGATCTCACCTGTACATACGTATGCGGCACCTGGCACCTATACGATCCATCTCACCGTGTACGACCCCAACTCCTGCAATGAGGTGGACAGCATGAGCCGCACGATCGTGGTGGCACATGGAATACCAGCCCTGGAGATCGTGAATGATACGTTGATCTGCGGCCCGGCCGGTGAGTTCGAATTGGTGGCCACAAGCAATGGTACTACCGATCACTATCACTGGAGTTCGGATCCGCAATTCACGGACATGCTCAATGATGGAACAACCGACAGTACTGCGACCATAGCACCAGCCTCGAGCGGAGTCTTCCACATCCAGGCCGGCGAGATCCCCTTGTGCAGCGTGCGAGACAGCGTAGTGCTCATTGTGCAATTCAGCGAACCGCTCTTGACCGGAGATAGTCTCATCTGCACGAATGACACAGCCACACTACACCTCACCGGCATGCCAGCAGGCGCCAGCATCCTCTGGCAACCGGAAGATGAGATCATCAGCGGTCAGGGTGCGAGCACCGCGTTAGTGGCACCTTTGGACAACATGGTTTTCGGCGTGGCCGTGAGCACGGCTGAAGGTTGTTCCTGGAGCGATCAGATCGGTGTGGCCGTTTCTCCGCTGGATGGAACTACCGTTTCCGCTTCGGTGGATCAGCAGATGGTGATCGCCGGCACATTGGTACAACTCAATTCCCATCCCCTGGAGAGCGTCACACACAGCTGGCAACCGGCATCTTTGGTAAGCGACCCCACGATCCCCGCACCAACTGCCATCGTGGATCAGACCACAACGTTCATTGTGACGTTAAGCGATGGCATCTGCACAAAAGATGCGGCCGTAACGGTAACGGTGTATGAACTGGTTTGTGAAGAACCGGACATCTTTGTGCCGAACACCTTCACCCCGAATGGGGATGGTAACAACGATCTGCTCTTTGTACGTGGACGCCATATCACAGAGTTGGAGTTCATGATCTTCGATCGGTGGGGTGAGAAGGTTTTTGAAACGCGTGATCAGGAGGTCGGATGGGATGGTACGTTCCGCGGCATGGATGTGGATCCGGCCGTGTTCGTCTACCATCTTACCGTCCATTGCCTGGATG
>JAEZCB010000071.1 GCA_023412755.1 Bacteroidota bacterium | reverse complement strand
GAATGAAGGTGAACCTGACCATACAGTAATGCACTCCCTCACCCCCTCTCTTACCTCAGCCGTGGCCACCTGGGCCGCCCGGCAACCATTGCCAGCCGAACTGCTTGGAGGTTCCCCTTCCATGGTGGCTGAAGCACAAGGCGAAGGATATGGTGCTGCGGGCCAGGTTGGGCAGGAGGAGAAGATGGAGGCTTTCCAGCGGAATTATGTCCAGCGGATGACCACGTTCGCAGGTGAGGTGCTGAAGGTGTTGCGGGAACTGAATGACAGGTCCTACTCACCTGGCAGGCTGTTCATCAATGGAGATCATCATCGGCCCAAGGCGATCATCACCATTCCTTCGGAACAGTTGCATAAAGAGAAGTTCGCCAAGGAGATCCTTTCCTTCGTCAGACTCTTGGAAAGTGAGGGCCGCAAGGTGCACAGGCATTTCTCGATCTCCTTTATAGATGACGGGACGCCTTTGAATGAGTCCGCCTTGAAAGCCGATGGCTACGATCTCAGTCTTCCGCTGGACGGCAGACTTGCTATAGAATGACCGGACCATGTCGTGGGCACATGGGGAGCATAACAACCGGCTATGCGATGAACTCTATGAGAATGGCAGATATCCGGATTGGGTACTGACCACAGCATTCTATGCGGCGCTTCATTACGTGGAGCATCTATTGTTCAAAGGACCGGTCCCTTTGACTCCCTATCGGTCGATCCGTGCCGCACAGGACCACTACCGCGCTGTGAAGCATGAAGCACGGCAGTACCTTCTTGATGACCATCAACCTGAGATCGCCGACAAGTACCGGTACCTGCACCAGATGAGCCATAACGCCAGATATATCGATTACCAGGTATCCGGTGATGCTGTGCGGTTATGCCGGCTCTACTTGAATGATATCCGGGAATTCTGCATGTGAAGTCGGTCCCCGTGCCCTCAACTTCACAACGCCTCAACCACATTCAACTCCTTTCTTCAGTTCCCTCCATGCACCTCACACCCTACCTCACCTTCGACGCCACCTGCGAGGAAGCTCTGCGCTATTACGCCAAACATCTCGGCGGCGAGTTCCAGATCATACAGCGTTTCGGGGAGGCGCCCGGCGAGATCCCCGAGGTGCTGAAGCAACGCGTACTGCACGCGCAGTTCCGCAGTGGCGAGGTGTATTTCATGGCCGCCGATGCCATGCCCGGAGATCCAGTAAAGCCCGGAAACATCACCCTTAGTCTGGATCTGAAGGATGCTGATCAACAGACGAAGATCTTTGAGGCGTTCGCCGATGGCGGAAAGGTGACGATGCCGTTGGAGGAGACGTTCTGGAAGGCGCGGTTCGGGATGGTAACGGATAGGTACGGGATCCCCTGGATGCTCAATCATAACCTGCCGGGGCATAAGAACGGTCAATGATCAATATCCAATTTTCAATGCCCAATGATCAAGTGGCTGCTGGCCCATACTTGACCATTGGATATTGATCATTCATCATTGGATATTCCTCACCCTTCCTCCCCCCAGAATCTACCGTGGAAGTTCAACAGGTACAGCTTCTGGCTGGCGCGGGTGACGGCGGTGTAGAGCCAGCGGACGTATTCCCGGTCGATCATCTCCTCGGTAACATAGCCCTGATCCACGAACACGGTGTTCCATTGGCCACCCTGGGCCTTGTGGGCCGTTACCGCGTAAGCATACTTCACTTGCAGCGCATTCGCGTAGGGATCCTCCTTCAGCATGCGGTACAGCTGGCCGCGGTTCCTTGCGGTGAAGGTCTGCAGGATGTTGTTCTGGAACTCGCGCTGTCGTTCGCCGGGCAGCGCGGGTGAATTTGCCGCCAGCACATCCAACATCACCTTCACTTCCAGTTCGCGCTCCTCGAAACCGTTCCACCAGCTGGCGGTGATGTCGCAGAAGCGCAGCCCGAACCGCTCCTCCACGTTCCCTACGCGTCGCACTTCAATGGTCTCTCCATTCGCGATCAGTTCCGGCTTGCCGTTCTGCCCGGCCCAGAAGTAGTTGTTCTTCACCACCATCAGCCGGTCGCCGGCGCTCAGCTCCTCCTCGTAGTCGTAGATGCGGGTGCGCACCTGCATGCTGTATTCGTATGCACGTTTGTTGCTGCGGCAGATCAGGCACACCTCATCGGCACCTTCACGGGAGTAGGCGTTTTCCAGGGCCTCTTGCAGATCGTAGCCATCGATCCGCTCCACATCGGCATACCCGCTTATGAATTGCGGCATCGGTTTCTCCTCCGGAAGGATCGCCCTCAGCGCCGTCGCATTCACCAATATCCCGGAAGCCTCCGCCTGCCGCACCACTTCCGTGAGTTGGATAACCCCAGCGGTAAGCCCCATCTCCTTCAGGTCCTTCGTCTCAAGGGCGGGGCTGTGGTCGCTACCCACGGGTGGCAGCTGGGCCGGATCGCCGATCAGCAGGAGTTTGCATCCCGGCACCGCGAACACATGCTCAAAAAGGTCGCTCAGCAGGTCGCGCATACCGAAGGCACCATCGCCGCCGCTCCTGCCGATCATGGATGCTTCATCCACGATGAAAAGTGCTCCATCGTCCTTGTGCGCCGCAACGCTTGCGCCCATATCATACTCATCCTCGCCGCTGATCTTGTAGATCCGCCGGTGGATGGTGCTGGCGAAATGGCGGGCATAGGCGCTAAGCACCTTGGCCGCGCGTCCGGTGGGCGCCATCAACACCACGGGCCGCTTTTCGGCGGCCAGCACCTTCACCAGCGCCCCCACGAGCGATGTTTTTCCCGTACCGGCATAGCCCTTCAACACCAGGGTGGCATGCTCCCGATCGGTGGCCAGGAGGCGCTCCAGCGCATCGGCGGCGCGGCGCTGGCCATCGGTGGGTTCGTGGCCCAGCGCGGCAAGGAGTCTGTCTGCGAGGCCTTGCACTGGCTTACTATGCTGGTAAAGAGGGAACGGGGACCGGTGGCGCAGCGCCGGGGAAAGCCTCTTGCGGGGGTGAAATTACTCTTACTTTTGGGCGCTTCCGGAAAGCTCCGGCCCTCACGTATGAAGACATCCAGCTACATCTTCCCCACCATCCTGATCATTTTCGGCGGCGGCCTCCTGGTGCTTGGTGCCATGCAAGGCCAGAACATGTGGGTCATGCTTGGCGCTGCCCTCGCCCTCATCGCCGGCCTGGTATCACTCATGCTCGTGCTTGGTGTCATAAGCCGTACGGTAGGCCTCGCGATCGGTATCGTGTTCGCGCTTGGAGCTATTTTTCTTGCCTACCGCAATTACAGATCCATCGTTGAGGTGATCGAATTCACCGAGGCCAAACGGGAGCGCGATCGTCTGGTGATCCAAGGGTTGAAGGACATCCGCACAGCGCAACAAGGGTTCCGCGATGCGCATGGCACCTATACCAATGACATCAATACCCTGAGGGAATTTGTCCAGAATGGCACCATTCCCATGGTACGCGCCATTGGTCAGGTACCCGATACCCTTACCGAGGCCGAAGCCGTGGAAATGGGCATTGTGGTGCGCGATACCATACCGGCGCCAGCCCTGGATTCGCTATTCATGAAACCCAAGGCGCAGGAAGGCCGCACCTATTCCTTCACTCCGGACAAGTTCGGGTTGCATCCTGTGTCAGGAAAGCCGTACATCCTGCGCGCCAATGTGATCCAGAGCAGTGGACGCAACGTTCCTGTCTTCGTGGCGAAGGATCCCACACCCATGGTAGCCGGGGACACCCTTATGGTTGGCAGCCTGGAAAAGGCCACCACAGCAGGTAACTGGAGCGGCGAATAAGGCTATGGAACGCGGGATCTACAAGGCATCCCGGTACGAGCCAGCACAGGCACGCGCCTACCATCTCAGTCTGCTTACCGGACTCGGGCTTTCAGGTTGGGCAGCGCACGAGACCAATACCGGCAAACCTGTGGCATTGGGCTGGGCCGGCGGCAACGATGCGCTCCTGGATAAAATGCTTCCGCAACATCCGGTAAGCATCTCCTTCGTTTCATTGCCGGAATGGAGCACCCTGGTACCAGATGGTGCCCTGGCGCCAGGCACCGAGGCCAAACACCTGGCCCTGGTGCATGGCGGCATGCCCACCGGTGCCATGCGCGATGAACCCATCCGCAGCCTTGGTGCCACCTGCATCTACGTGCACAACGATCTGGCGGAACGCGCTGTGCTGGACAAGTTCCCCAACGCGCGGCCGCTCGCCATGCAAAGCCTCATGATCCGCAGCACCCTCGCACGCTGCGGCACCGATCCCATAGCGCTCATCCACCGGGCCACCGATCAACTGGCCATCACCATCGCCTGGAAACACAAGGTGCTTTTGACCAACACCTTTCCTGCGAAAACGGCGCATGACATGCTCTACTACATATTGCTGGCCGTGGAGCAGACCGGCTACACAGCGGCCGATGTGGCATTGCGTTTTGGTGGCACGCACCTGAATAACGGCGAGCGCGAATTGTTGCTCAGCTACTTCAAGGATTGCACTCCTGCAGGCACACCCTTGTGGCCCGGTTTCATCGAGGATGAAAAGGCGCCGGTGCACCGTTGGTTCGCCGTTCTGGAACAGTTCGCATGCGTATAGTAGGCGGCAAATACCGCAATCGGCGTCTGCACCCGCCAAAGGAGATGGAGGCGCGGCCAACCACCGATTTCGCCAAGGAAGGCCTCTTCAACGTGCTGCACCACAGTGTGCCATTGGAAGGGATACGCGTACTGGACCTTTTCGCTGGAACTGGCAATATTTCACTGGAATTCCTTTCCCGCGGCGCTGCGGAAGTGGTGTCCGTGGAGCATGATCGAAAGCTCTTCGAATTCATGCAGCGCACCACCCGCGAACTCGGCGAAAGCGGCTGGCGAATGGTAAAAAGTGATGTCTTCCCATTCCTGCGGGCGCACCGTGGCAAGTACGACATCATCTTCGCCGATCCGCCATTCCACATGGAAGGCATAGCGCGGATCCCAGCGTTGGTGCTGGAGAATGAACTACTGGAAGTGAATGGTATACTGATCGTGGAACACGAGGACAAAGTGGATATGAGCGGGCTGCCGGGGTACCAGTGGACGAGAAAGTACGGGTTGGTGCATTTCAGTTTTTTTGAGTCGCGAGTGTGAGACACGAGTGCGAGTGGATCCGAGTGGCGCGTAAATGCGAACCTTTTCACTTACGCGGGCACCCGGCCGCTCCCGATGATCTGGACCATGAACCGGAACATTCCTGACCAGAGGAGATCTTGCGCGAGGGATAGGAGCGGCACCTCGCAAGCGATGAGTTCCGCAGAATGCGGGACGAAGAGTGCGGAGTATAGCGCATAGCCCGGCCCCACAACACGATCATGGGGCCACCAGCAATGCTCCGGCGTGGGGCGCGCCCAACCCTTCGACTCCTCGGGAGACATGCTCCCTGCCGAGTATAGCCGCGCCATTGCTCAAAGCAAGCCTCGACCTTCCTTCAATTATCCGATCATCTCATTTTCTGATCGGTAATTTGGTCCCCATGAGCCGACCGATCGCTGTTTTTCCGGGAACCTTCGATCCGATCACCATCGGGCATGTTTCCATTGTGGAGCGTGCGCTGCCGTTGTTCGAGAAGATCGTTATCGGCATGGG
>JAEZCB010000054.1 GCA_023412755.1 Bacteroidota bacterium | reverse complement strand
GATCCACCTCGTGCGCCTGACGGCTCCAAACAAGGTGGAAACGTTGCGCCTGGTGGTGGAGTAGACGCGCCATGATCCAGCGTGTAGAGGCATAGAAAGAAGAACGCGCCTTACAGGGCGCGTCCTTCTCCTTCCCCAACTGACCTCTTGCACTCAGCCCCCGCTGAGTTGTTTCTTTACAATGGAGGCGATCAAGGCTCCGTCAGCCTTGCCCGCCATGCGTTTGTTCGCCTCGCCCATCACCCGGCCCATATCGGCCATGCTGCTTGCACCGGTGCTGGTGATCACCGCCTTCACGGCGGCCTCCACCTCGGCCTCGCTCATGCGTTGTGGCAGATAGGCTTCGATCACCTTCGCCTGCACCTCTTCCTCCGCAGCGAGATCTTCCCTGCCTTGCTGCTTGTAGATGGCAGCGCTCTCCTGTCGCTGCTTATATAACTTCTGGAGGATCTTCAAGCCAACAGCTTCGTCCAGTTCTTCCTGGCCACCTTCCTTGGTCAACTCAAGGAGAATGGCGCTCTTGATCGCGCGCAACGCGTTCAGCTTGTCCTTTTCCCGGGCAAGCATGGCGGCCTTTATGTCCGCGTCGATCTGTTCTTTCAGTGCCATTTATCTTATGATCTGGGCGGGATGATCATTCGCCCATATGACGTGGCCTGGGCTAAGGCTTAGTCCACGTTATCGTGCAGGTATGGGTTGTTACGCTTCAGTTCAACGCGGCGTTCACCGTTCTCATCGGTCTCCTCGCTCAGGGTGTAGCGGCTTACGTTGCTATCCGTGCTGTGGCCGGTGGTATTCAGGTGGATATTGCGGCGTTTGTATGCGGGCTCGCGCTCCATGTCGTTCACGCCGTTCGGCGTGCGCAGGCGTATGCTCATCTCACGCACGCGGGCCATGCGCTGTTCCGAACGCTGCTGATATTCACCTGGCGAGAGCCGGGCTTCGGTGATCTCGGTACGCGGTGCCTGTGCGGCAGGCTTTTCCGGCGTGGAGGCCACGGGCGTTTCGGCCGGCTCTTCGGTCTCGTACAGGTTGTGGTAGGTCTTGGGTGGCTCGGGCGCGGTAGGGCGCTGCTCGCGCGGTTGTTCCTGCCGGGCCGAGGGCTGCTCCACCTCGAAGATGATCTCGCGTTGCGGCGGGGTGCTTTCCGGCTTGCTCTCGGCCTGCTCCGTGCGTGGTGCGGGAGCGGGGGTGGGCCGCACCTGGACCAGCGGTTGCGGCGCGGGTTCCACCGTTTTGATGTAGGGCTCCTGTGGCGCGGGCTGCTCCTTTGGCGGTTCAGCCTTCGGCAACATTGCACCCAACGGATTGGTGATCGGCTGCGTGATCATGGTGGGCACATTCGGATCGTTCAGGCTGATCACTTTTTTCTCCTCCTTGTTCCCCAGGATCTCGCCGTTCTCCGGATTCGTCTGGAAGCCCGTTGCGATGATGGTGACGCGCACCTTGTCGCCCAGCGTTTCATCCGGGCCATAACCCCAGATCACATCAGCGCTGCTGCCGGCGGCCTCCTGGATGTGGTCGGTGATCTCGGTGATCTCATCCATCAGCAGGGTCTTGCTGCCGTGGGTGATGTTGAGCAGCACGTACTTGGCACCTCGGATATCATTGTCATTGAGCAGCGGCGAGCTCAGGGCCTCCTGGGCCGCACGCAGGGAACGGTCTTCGCCTTCGGCCTCGGCCATGCCCATGATCGCCACGCCGCTGTTGGTCATCACGGTCTTCACATCCTCGAAATCAACATTCACCTTGCCGGTCTTGGTGATGATCTCCGCGATGCCTCTTGCCGCTGTGCTCAACACATTGTCCGCATGCTCGAAGGCGTTGTCCAGTGAGAGGTTGCCAAAGAGGTCACGCAGGCGGTCGTTGTTGATCACCAGTAACGTGTCCACGGCTTGCCGCATCTCCTCGATGCCTCCTCCGGCCTGCTGTTTCCTTTTGCGGCCTTCCCACAGGAAGGGCATGGTCACGATCCCCACCGTGAGAATGCCCATTTCCCGGGCTATGCTGGCGATCACCGGAGCGGCGCCAGTGCCGGTGCCGCCACCCATGCCTGCGGTGATGAAGACCATTTTGGTACGCACGCCCAACAGCTGGCGAACCTCTTCGATGTTCTCTTGCACCGCCTCCTTTCCCCGATCGGGAATGGAGCCCGCACCCAGCCCTTCGGTGAGGCCGATACCCAGTTGCAGCTTCACGGGCACGGGGCTGATGTCCAGTGCCTGCCTGTCCGTATTGCAGATGATGAAGTCCACACCACGGATACCCTGCTGGTACATGTGGTTCACGGCATTGCTGCCGCCACCGCCCACGCCGATCACTTTGATGATCGAGGCGAGTTCCTGTGGAAGTTCGAATTTCATGTAGTTGGTTTTGGAAGGGGTTGTACTTGTCAGGGGTCTTATTCGTCGTCCTTCAGCAGTTCACTGGCGCTGGAGAACACGGTGGTGAAGAATCCACCGATCACGCCTTTGCTATGGCCTTTCACCGGACTCTTTCCCGCTGGGATGGCTGTTACCAGCTCCTTGGAACGATGGCGGTCCAGATAGTCGAAGCCTTTCATCACCAGCCCAACGCCAGTAGCATACAGCGGACTTGTCACCGCCTCCACATGGCTTTTTGCCAGATGCTCGTTCGGATAACCGATGCGGGTAGGCATGCCGGTGACGTACTCCACCGACTGTTTGAGGTGCTTGAGTTGCGAACCTCCGCCGGTGAGCACGATACCTGCGATGAGTTGCTTTTCGATGCCGCTGTTCTTGATCTCGAAGTACACATGCTCCAGGATCTCGTCCATACGGCTTTGGATGATCTCCGCAAGTGTGCGCAGGCTTATCTCCTTCGGTTCCCGGCCGCGCAGACCGGGAATGCATACCACCTCGTTATCCTTGTTCTCCGCGGCCAGAGCGCTGCCGAATTTGGTCTTCAGCAGTTCCGCCTGGTCCCGCATGATGCCACATCCCTGGCGGATATCCTCTGTGACCACATTGCCCCCGAAAGGGATCACGGCCGTGTGGCGGATGATGTTGTCGAAGAAGATCGCGATATCGGTGGTACCGCCACCGATATCCACCAGCACCACGCCCGCCTCCTTCTCCTCCAGGCTCAACACGGCATCGGCACTGGCCAGCGGCTCCAGGATGAGTTCCGTTACATCGAGTTCCGCCCTATGCACACACTTGTTGATGTTCCGCGCCGCGGTCACCTGCCCGCTTATGATGTGGAAGTTGGCCTCCATGCGGATGCCACTCATGCCGATCGGATCGCGGATACCCTGTTCGTTGTCTATGATGTACTCCTGGGGCAGCACATGTATGATCTCTTCACCCGGGGGCATCACCAACCGATAGGTCTCATCGATCAGCATGTCTATGTCCCGCTGGGTGATCTCCTGTTCCAGGCTTTCGCGCATCTTCATGCCGCGGTGCTGCATGCTGCGTATATGCTGGCCCGCTATGCCCACGTTCACCGTACCGATGTCCACACCTGCGCTATCCTGCGCCTCTCGCACGGCATGCTTGATGCTTTCCACGGTCTTCTGGATGTTGGCCACCACACCACGGCTTACACCATCGCTACGGCTCTTGCCCATGCCGAGGATCTCGATCTTCCCCTGCTCGTTCCTCCGCCCGACGATGCAGGCGATCTTGGTCGTACCGATATCAAGCCCGGCTACGATATCCTGATCCTGTTGTTCATCCATGGTGTGCGTCAAGTGGTGTTATGGCGTTGTTCTTTTCGTGCAAACGATCTGGTCGGCGAATCGCAGGTCCACGCGCCCATAGCGGCGCCAATCGGTCTTCGGGATCCCCTTCTCGTAGAATGTCCTTAATTTCTTGAAGCGTTGGTCCAATGCGCTGGCATCGCCGATCAGCACGCGGTGGCCTCCGACCCGCGGCAGCAGCTCGAACTCCCTTTCCGGGGTAACCACCACCTGGTCCATCAGTGCGTTCCAGAACGGATCATCCCGTATGTACAGCGCCAGCCGGTGGATCTCATCCGCCAGTGATGCTTGCATCAGGCTGTCGCTCTCGTACACCGAGCGTACACCATCCAACGTACCACGTTCATGCAAGGCCCCCGTTACCACCAGCACACGCGCCGTATGGTCGGGCTGCACGGGCATCATGTACCCATCCCGGTCTATGTAGAAGCTGTTTCCATCACGGCAGAAAACCCGGACGATGGGTTCACGCTGGCGCACTTTCATGTGCAGGATCCCATCCATGGTGTGGTACACATCGGCCTCGGCCACACTGGGTATGTTGCGCAATCGGTCCTCCAATTCCGGCAGGTCCAATTCCTGCAATTCCGCCCCGATCACAGCCGTGCCCTGATCCAGTACCACGTGCCGTATGGCCTCTTCATCAATGAAATGGACCCCTTCGGCACCCTTCACACGCACATCCAGGCCGGTGATGACCATGCGCCCATTGGTGTGCTCCACGAAGCTCAACATCACCAGCATCACCAGCACAGCGCTGATGATGCCGATGGGCCTGAGCATTTTTTTCCAATGGCGCATGGGTACTCCGATCAACGTGCGAAGTTCCCGGAACACGGGCATGAGCGGGAGGCCTATTTCAACGAGCTTTCAACCATGCGTTCTTAATAGCGTGTTCATTGGGGTGATGGGTCGATCGGAGAAACGAGTGAAAAGGTGATGGTCCGGCATTGCATGAATTTCTTCAAGCTCTGCCCCAGTCATAGTGCTGGAACGCTATCCGGGGATCGGCTTCAGCTGGCAGCAGGCCATGGTGTTGCAATAGGCGCAATATGCCTGGCCGCCCTCCGAGATCTCGGCCATACCAAAGCAGCAGGCGGCTTACAAGCACAATGTTCTTCCCGGGATCATACCGGGTGCCTTCCAGAAAGCTTGCCGCCGCGATCTCCAACTGCTCATCTAGCCGCGGGCCGTTGTAATGCGCGATGGGTGGACAACTCGCAGCACCACAATTCAATGCGAAATGGATACGTGGATCCAGCGGCACACGCAGCAAACGTTCGAACTTGCTTGGGAAAGGGTCGTTGAGGTGTCCCATGGCCCACCAGAGTTTGGAGCTGCGCAGCATGCCATGCTCGATCTCGTTGAGGGACAATGGCACACCGGCCACCACCAGCCTGCGCCGGGCGAAATGCCGCAGCCTTGCGCATGGCCTCCGCAGATCCACGCCATCGGCCATGGCGATCAAAGCAGTTGCATTGTAGATCTCGATCCAGAACGCACGGCGTTCGGCAGTGTCGCGCAGATCCGTGACCAGGGCCGAAAGCGGCACTGCGGCCAGCTCATCCAATATCCCCTGGACAGCCTCTCTGCGCCGGGCACGGTCCAATAGCAGCCTGGCCAGTGTGGCAGCACGCTTTTGTTCCATCACACTTCATGCAAAGCAACGGATCCCTGACATACATGTACAAAATGGCCCCAGTGCAGAAGAAAGTGTGCGTGTACTGTATAGCAGATGCCATCCTCAACTTCGCCGCGCTGATGTCCCAGTGGAAGTTGCTGAAGCGAAAGGTGCCCTTACATGATATTTGTGCATGGCATCGGCCATCATCGATCTTGGTACGAACACATTCAACCTGCTCCTCTTTCAGGGTGATCGTGTTCCATTGGAAGTGCTCAGCACCGTGGAAGTGCCCGTGTTCCTGGGCCGCGGTGGTCTGGAACAGGGCCGCATCGCCGAGGATGCTTTCCAACGTGGCCTCACGGCATTGGAGCAATTGATCCCTTTGGCCCGAAAGGCCGGGGCGGAAAGGGTGCTCGGGCTTGGCTGCTCCACCCTCCGCCATGCGGCCAACGCTCCAAACTTCATTTCCATAGCCGCCCGGATGGGTGTTGCCATACGGGTGCTTAGTGGCGAAGAAGAAGCCGAGACCATTCTGGATGGCGTGCGGCAGGCGATCTCTTTCGGGACACGTCCCGCATTGGTGATGGACATTGGCGGAGGCAGCATCGAATTCATGCTCGCAACCGATAAAGCCTTGATGTGGCGCCAGAGCTTTGAGTTGGGTGTAACGCGCTTGATGGAACGCCTACCCATTTCCGATCCCATCACCATGGATCAGGAACTGCGGATAGCAGAACATCTGGACGCACACCTGGAACCGCTCTGGCAGGTAGTGGAACGCCATGAGCCGCACCTGCTGATCGGCAGTGCCGGAAGCTTTGACAGCCTGGCCCGCATGCTCGCTCCCGAAGAGGACCATACGGAACCATCCATCACTTTTGACCATGACGTCTGCCTGGATCTGAAAGATCGGCTCTTGCGTATGGACCGAGCCCAACGGCTTGCGGTTGAAGGCCTGCCGGAACATCGGGTGGACACCATCCTTTATGCCTTGATCGCCATGGAGCGCGTGCTTCTGGCGGGAGGCATACGGCAGGTGGCCTGGAGCCGCTACTCCTTAAAGGAAGGCGCGGCCTGGCGGCTGCTGAACGGTCTGCTTTAAGGCAGCTGTTGGGTGCGCGTTCCCGTAGGTACCACACCGCCCACGTTCTGCAGGATCGGATCACGGTCATTGTTGGCACCGGTGTAGCGCACCACGCCATCCAGGTTCACATCGGTGATCAGGTAACCGCTAATGCTGCTGGTGGGAATGGTGCCACCGATCTGCTGCAGAATGATATCCCTGTCGTTATTGGCACCGGTGTACTTCAAGGCACCATCCCCTACCGTGTTGCCGGCCCAGAGTGCCCGCAGGGACCCATTGGCGAAGCGCCCATCGGTGCCCCATGTGGCCACAGCGCCGGATCGCAGGTCCAGCGATACCGCAGAGCCGCTCAATGCCAGTGGTGCGGCCGTCAGACACCCGAGATGGTTCCGGTGCCTGACAGCAACAAGGTATTCGCCGGGTGCCGTGGAGAATGCCAGTGGCGATACACCATCCAGATCAACCACATCACCATCGCGCTGCAACAGGCCATGGCGTACGGCCACGACCTGCGTTGGATCCAGCGGGGAACGCAATTCCACCCGGATCCAATCCACTATGGCATTATTGCCGGTAACGCTGAACACACCCGCCTGGGCCAATTCTCCTCCACCACCACCAGGCCATTGCAGTTCGGTGTACGGCTCCTGAGCAGGCAGCAGGCCATTGCTGCGCAACGCATCGCTCATCAAGGGTCCCACATAAGGCCCTTGCAGCCACACCTTCAGATCCAGCTGAATCTGGGATTCGACACAGAAAGGTTCAACCACCTGGCCGAACACATCATCATCCACCAGCGCCAGTACCATATTGTTGTCATCCACCACCCGCACGTAGCCGTTACCGTATTGGCAGCAGATGCCATCGCCGAAGGAATCGTTCACCACCAGGTCGTAGCAACCATCCGGCAGGCAAACTTCTACAGAGGGCCTTGGATATTCGCCGTTGCCCGCCATCTGCGTGTACGGCCCCCCGCTGGCCCAAACGGTGACACCATCGGTGAGCGACCAGGTGATATCCTGGCCATAGCGATCGGTAACGATCTCCACGGTGACGGGTGTGCAGCAACCCGATAATGTGAACAGGGTGGATGGACCGTGATCGCTGGTCTCACCACCACCACAATCACGTTGCAACTGGAATTCATAAGCCCCACAGGCCGAAAGACCGATGAGCGTGTAGCTGGCCTGTGCGATGTTCTGGACCGTTGTCCATTGCGGGGCACCCTGTATCCGGTAACGCAAGTTGAATGGACCACCATCACCGGCATTCCAATTCAAATGGATCGATGTAGGCGTGGCTTCCGCCGCCACAAGGCCGGAAGGAGCGCTGCATCCGCCACAATCCGCCATGATCGCCTGCAGGCTGTTGTACGCATTGATCCTGCCGCCGGTAACGGTGTTGCCGGGCAGGTTGCCCACCTGCTCCACTCCTTCGAAAAGTTTCTGCCGTACGTACAACGCGCCTGCCTGCGGGTCGGCCTTCGCCAGGGAGATGAGTGAGGCACATGGTGCGGAGTAAAGCAGACCAATGACCCCGGCGGTGAGAGGACTTGCGAACGATGTACCACTGGTATAGGTATAGTTATTACTGCCACTGGATGTGCCGGAGGTCGTATAGATGTTTTCCCCGGGTGCGCCCACATCGATGGTGGTGGCACCGTAACCACTGAAGGTGCGCATATCGTTGCTGTTGGTGGCCGTAACACTCACCATGAATGGGCTTGGGCAGGCGGTGGGCATATCGCCGACCGCATCGATATTCACATTGTTGTTGGCCGTGGCCCCGCAATTCAAAATACCTTCGGTGCCCAATGTGTCATATATCGCGCACCAAAGCGGATAGTTGTTCGGGTTCGCACCATCAATACCCCAACTCGCGTTGGTGGCCACCACGAAGGCACCCTGGCTGCCATTGCTGTCATTGAAACGGCGGCGTTGCACCAATGGATAAGTGTAGGAGGATATCACATTCGATTGGGTAAGGCTGCCCACGGTGACCACCATGATCTTTACATTCCAGTTGGCTCCGGCCACCCCTACCCCGTTATTCCCCCTGGCACCGATCATGCCGGCCACACTTGTACCATGCCCTCCACCATAGAGATTATTGTCATTACCGGCACCGGGGTTCCATCCATCATAGTCATCGGTATATCCATTCCCATCATCATCCACCCCATTGTTCGGGATCTCGGCCGTGTTCACCCAACGGTTGTCCACCAGATCGCTGTGCAGCACATTCGCTGCTTCTATGACACATACCACGATATCGTCCCCATCGGCCGTGGTGCCGCCCGTGGTGATATTCCAGGCAGCTTCGCTATCGATGTTCTGGTGCTGCCATTGGTTCCCGTAACCCGGATCATTAGGAACGGCGCGGAAAGTCACCGGATGATCGTTCTGGGCGAGCATCACCTGCGGATGGCGCTTCACCGCATCAAGCATTTGTTGTTGGGGAACAGCCCTGTGGTCAAAGCATAACTCCCATATGCGCATGGGCGCACTCACCTCCTTGAGTATGTGCGCATCACTATTCCGGCCATCCAACTGACGCAGATCCCTTGCGATCGCATAGGGATCACCATCCGGAGTGGTCATGAAGAGCACATGCCCGGGAATGATACCGGGATCGGAACTTTGAGCAGTTGCGGTAATTTGCAGGGCGCACAACAGCGCCAGAAAGGCGAGGTTCAGTAAAGAGCGGAGCATGGTGCAAATTACACAGGATCCCCGAAAGAAGCCAGTACCCGTAGAAGCATCCCCCACTATTCTTCAAGCTGGATACGGGCTCGGATCAGCATGGCTTCCCATGGCCCTGCTCCTGTTCACCTGGCTCCAGGCCTGTGCCAATGGCATACATGAGCATTCCGGTGCGGTCACTGGCACCTTGGAAGGCAAGAACGCACAGCAGGCACAGGCGATCCAGGCAACCATGGGCGCGGGCAAGGAACCCTATTCATTCGCGGTAACAAGCGATCCGCATGAGCACCACCTGGAGCTGCGGCGGGTGCTGGACCATATGCGTGCCGATACATCGATACGCTTTGTAGTGGTATGTGGTGATGTGACCGCGCGGGGCAAGGAAGAAGAGATGCTTGAATACATCCGGATCATGGACGCTTCAGGCCTGCCCTACCTTACCGTGATCGGCAATCGGGAACATCTTGACCAGGGCAGCCAAGGTTTTGAGAAGCTTTTCGGTGCGAGGAATCTATCATTCCTTGTAGGTTCTTCCCGGCTGGTCCTGTTCGATAATGTGGTAAAGGAAAGCAGGCTCGCTTTGGATACCACCTGGCTGAACACAGCGATCGATACGGTACACGATAGCCTGGTTCTGATGTTCATGCATGTCCAACCTTCTGATCCTTCCCTGGCAGACGGACCCCTGAAGATCCTGGAGCGCATCATCGCCCGGCATCGACCCGCCCATGTATTCATGGGCCACAATCACTATCACCGGCAGGGATCATTCGCCGACGGAACACCTTACACCACGGTTTCGTGGCCCGTGGCGGGTGAATATGTAAAAGTGCGGGTGGAGGATCTTGTTGTCCAAGTGGAACGGATACGCTTGGGTGATGAGGAAGAATGATCAACCAGCTGCTGAAGGAGGCTGAGGGACTGGTGATGGCCGTGGACGATCATCTGCCACGCGCCCAGAGACCCCATCCAATAAAAGCTCATTGGGCACCGCCATAACGCGTGCCCGGCTCGATCTTATTCAAAAGCAGAAGGGCAAGCCCGCTGGGTTCAAATACATCGACCTCGCCAGAGGTACCCGTGTGGAGATCCGTATCCCACTGGAAGTGGATCTCTAAAACGCGGGTGTACCATTTACGCGATCGCCTGTGCCACTTGCTCGATCCAATATCGCACCGGCATTGGGAGTATCCAGATTTGGCTCATCGAAGACCACAAAAAGCCAAAAGTCATGAATACCCTGAGCACTCTTCTGATCAGCACAGCGATCACCACGACCATCTTCAGCAATGCGCAAACGGCTCTTGATGCTAACGGTGCAACAAGGAATGTGAAACAGGAAAATAGTGCGCGTTATGATCTGGTGGAAAGCGACATGCGAACCGTTACCCATGATCCCGCGAAAGCATTTCAAAGAGTCTCCACCTTCCTTGATGGATCATATCACGTGCGGATCATTTCCGTAGAAGGTCAATTGCGCATGACCGGAAGTTTTCTGGATCCAGGGCTTACCCTTGCCCATGGGGAATTCCATTACTATAATGCAAACGGTAACCTCGAGAGTACGGGCATGTATGTGAACGGTAACAAGAAAGGAATGTGGTCCAGATATGACATCGATGGCCGGGCCTTGGCGGAGAGGAATTATGGCGCTTCCAACTACGAAGACCTGGCTCTGGAATTGGGATGGACGACCAAAGCTGGTGCTCGATAATAATTCGAGTCTCACAACAATGGCCTTTCGCCAGCTGGATCATGAAGAAGGCGGTGGGTTGAAGGTAAAGAAGAAATACTGCGCGGATACCTTGATCGCGTGCCGGGATCACTTGGCCCCATTCGTATCCTGTGCCTCGTACGGCCGCAGAACCATGTTTTTATAATTTTATGACGAAGATCATGTAAGTATCTGACGCGCATCAGATACTAAGGCTATGCATGACACCACCTTCGTGCTCGAAAACCGCAAACCACACCGTCCGTCATGAAACTCCCGAAGACCTCTCATCTGGCTGTTCTTGTAGCACTGCCACTCCTTTTCGCCTGTGGTGGACAGGAAGCTGAAACCACCTCCACCAGCACTTCCGCCGGCAACACACCACGCGCTGGACAAAGTGCGGTGGTAGACGATGAAAGTGAACCCACCGTGGTCGGTGTCGCGGTAAAGTCTCCCGATCACAAGACACTGGTCGCGGCTGTTCAACACGTGAAGTATGAAGATGTGCTGTCCAATACGGGCCCCTTCACCGTATATGCACCTACCGATGCGGCATTCAACGCGCTTCCCGCTGGAACATTGGACAATTTGCTGAAGCCCGAGAACAAGGCCACGCTCGAAAATATCCTGGAATACCATGTGGCTCTCGGCGTTATGCAACCGGACAAGATGGGAAACGGCCGCAAGGTCGGCATGGCCAACGGCGCCAACGTGGAATTCAAAAAGATGGAAGATGGCACTGTGATGATCAATGATGCGAAAGTGCTCGGTACCGCGCCCGCCAGTAACGGTCTGGTAGTGGTTATCGACAAAGTGCTGTTGCCACCGAACATGTAAGGAGAGATCCCTACGCTCCTGGTAGAGGCACGCCAGGAGTGTGTGGATGAAGGTGCAGGGTGTCCCGAAAGGGGCACCCTGCCGTCGTTCTGGAAGGTACCATTCAATGTCCATTCGGGCAAGCACTGAAACTTGGCCAATGCTGAATACAGGAGCGCCACACCGCAAGCGACCGAAGGGAGTGCGGAGTACAGCGGATGGCCCGACAGCTCCGCGGACTTCCGAGGCCGCGGTGGTGGCACGCCCCACCCTCAACCTCTCCAAACATCACCCTGCGCGGAGACGAAGGGCAAACCTAGACCTGTTCAAATCCTGTTCATCACTTCTTTCAAAATATGACGTTCATCATGAAAGCACCCATCGGGCACTGGGAGTTTTACGGCTCACCAAAGCCGTACCTTTTATGCCTGTAACAGCACCGCCACCTGCCATGAAGGCAGCCACCGATAAGA
>JAEZCB010000052.1 GCA_023412755.1 Bacteroidota bacterium | reverse complement strand
TTGCTCCGCAGCGGGAGGACTCGCAGCGCATAGCCCGGCCCCGCCGCCCGGCCAACCCCGTTGAACGCGGATAGTTCCTGTTTGCGCACGATCTCCGGTGGAAAGCGATGGAGGCGGGGACACACCCCAACCCACGCCCCCCCATAGCTTTGGACCTACCCTACCCTTACGGATGACCGGCAGCTTGCGGAAAACCTGCACAGGCGCATGAGCGATGGCGGCTTGCTGCATTCGCTTCGCGAGATCGACTGGAGCGGCATTTTCGCATACGATGAGGCGAGCCCGCTGATCTTCACCCGCTTCTTCTTCTGGGGCTTTTTCGCGCTGGTGCTGGCGGTGTTCAGCATCATCTACAAGCAACGGGCACTGCGCAATGCATGGCTCTTTTTCGCAAGTCTCTTCTTCTATTGGAAGACCAGCGGCTTCTTCGTGGGCATCCTGCTCTTCAGCACGATCAGCGATTTTTTCATTGGGAAGGGGATCGCCGCATCAGGTTCTGAGGTGAAGCGCAAATGGCTTCTTGCCCTCAGCATTTTCCTGAACCTGCTTACCCTTTCCTATTTCAAGTACGCCGCCTTCGTGGTGGAGAATGTGAATGCCATACTGGGCACCGGATTCACGCCGGTGAACTACTTCGCGTTATGGGCCAACCTCGCGTGGGACCAGCATTTCGTGGTGGACAAGATCCTGCTTCCGGTGGGCATCAGCTTCTTCACCTTCCAGACCATAAGCTACTCGGTGGATGTATACCGAGGCCATGTGAAACCGGTGCGCAACCTGCTGGATTTCGGTTTCTACGTGAGCTTCTTTCCACAGTTGGTGGCGGGGCCGATCGTGCGCGCCGCGGAATTCATACCGCAGCTTTACGAGGACTTCAAACTCACGCGCGTGCAATTCGGTCTGGCCGTGTTCTGGATCCTCAACGGCCTCGCGAAGAAGATGCTGATCGGCGACTACATCGCGGTGAATTTCATAGACCGGGTCTTCGCCGATCCATTGCGCTACACGGGTTTCGAGAACCTCATGGCCCTATACGCCTACTCCCTGCAGGTGTACGCCGATTTCAGTGGATATACGGACATCGCTATCGGTGTGGCCATGCTCATGGGCTTCACGCTGCCCACCAATTTCAACAGCCCGTACAAGGCGCGGAGCGTGGCCGATTTCTGGCGCCGCTGGCACATGAGCCTCAGCACCTGGCTGCGCGACTACTTATACATACCCATGGGTGGCAACCGTGGCGGATCGCTGTTCTCCTGGATCATGCTCGGCGTGGTGCTGCTGATGCTCATGCTGCTCACCGGTTGGATGTGGCTGCCCGTGGCGTTCCTGAGCATAGTGGCGCTTTTCGTGGTGCTCTCCAACGTATTACCCGGCGTGAACAATGCCGTCACCACCAACCTCAACCTCATGCTCACCATGCTCCTGGGCGGCCTGTGGCATGGCGCAAGCTGGATGTTCGTGATCTGGGGTGGCCTCAATGGCCTTGGCCTGGTCTTCTACAAGTACTGGCGCAAGATCAGTCCGTGGGAGAAGAGCACGCGCTGGTACGCGCATGCGTGGGCGGTGTTCATCACCTTCACCTTCATCACCTTCACGCGCATCTGGTTCCGTAGCGACTCGCTCGAGACCGTGAACGAGATCTTCCATCAACTCGGAAATGATTTTGGTACGACACTGATCGTCGATGTGCTGGCCGCCTTCCGGAATGTCTTCCTCGTGATGCTGGCCGGTCTGGTGATCCATTGGCTGCCCGCAAGCTTCAAGGAACGTTACCGCCAATGGTTCGCGCACCTGCCACTGCCTGTCATCGCCCTCGTTTGCGTGCTGGTGGTGCTGGTGATATACCAGACAGTCACGGCGGATGTGGTACCGTTCATCTACTTCCAATTCTGAGGAAGAAGAACACCGAGCACAAAGCCACAGAGTTCACTAAGGTGCGCTACTGTTCGAACGCTCAGGATCCATAGCCTTGTTCCGGTGCGGTTCTTTGGGGCGAATGCCGCTGCAAGAGCCAGCGTCACCGGGCTATCCGTTCCAAGTCCGCGATCGCTTCGCGCTCTTACGGGCTTTCCACTGCTATCCCTTTCGCGAAATGCCGGCATAGCCCGGATGCCTTTGAATTTGCCAGGTGACCATTCACCACATCACGTTCCCACCGCATTAGATTCGGGCATCATCCGGATCGAACATGAAACAATTCTTCGTGATCCTAATACTCTTCCATGGTGTTATGACATTCGCCCAGACACAGGTGCAGCTGCAACAAGTGGCAAATGGCCTGGGCTTCATCACCGATATCGCGCATGCTGGCGATGACCGCATGTTCATTCTCGCGCGCAACGGGATCGTACGCATCGTGCAGGACGGTCAGGTGCAAACGGAACCCTACCTGGACATCACTTCTTTTGTCACCACCACGGGAGAAATGGGGGCGCTGGGTCTTGCCTTCGATCCCGATTTCCAGAATAACGGCAGGTTCTACATACACTACAACAGCAACCAGGGTGGCTGGTGGAGCCGGATCGCACGATTCACTGCCGACGATGGCGCTGCCACCACCGTTGATGCCAGCACCCAGCAGATCCTGCTTCAGATCCCGCAGGATGGTTCCTTCCATAACGGAGGTGATCTCGATTTCGGTCCGGATGGTACGCTCTATCTAACTCTCGGTGATAGCTTCTCCTCGGCTTCGGCACAAGACCTAACGCATCCGCTTGGCAGCATCCACCGTATCGATGTCTCCGATGGCGGCGACAGCTACACGATCCCGGTCGATGATCCTTATGCGACCGCTGGCGGGGATACCATACCTACCATTTGGGCCAAAGGATTACGCAATCCTTTCCGGTTCGGCTTCGATGCGTTGACCGGCGATATGTGGTTCGGCGACGTAGGTTCCACCGGCTGGGAGGAGATCAACTTCTGGCCTGCCGGCGATCATAGTGGCCCCAACTTCGGCTGGCGTTGCTACGAAGGTTTCTTGCCCGCCTCCGTACCTACGCCCGGTTGCGGACCCGCTGCCAATTATGTGATGCCTGTGGCGGTGCAGCCTACCAGCGGTGCGTGGTGCTCGATCATAGCCGGTCGAGTCTATCGTGGCAACGACTTTCCCGCATTATATGGCCGATTCCTGTATTCGGACTATTGTGCCGGTGTGATCCATGCGCTAGAACAGGGTGATGAAGGAGAATGGATCGATGAGCAACTGGCATCGGGCCTAGGCAACGGCATCATCTGCATTGGCGAGAACAGCGA
>JAEZCB010000028.1 GCA_023412755.1 Bacteroidota bacterium | reverse complement strand
CGGCCATTCCCGGCAATAACTTCGCATCTCCAGCCCAAGCAAACGACCTCTATCAACCGCGAGATCCTCACCGGCGGTAATATCCGGTTCAGTGGCGGTGGTTGCTCCTTCACCTACGAAAGGCCTCGCGCGGGCGTACTCCTCGTTACCATCGATGGCCATGATCGTGGGCAGTTCGGCACCAGCACTTTGGATGAGATCCTCAATGCCATCCAGCGTGAGGGCCGCATCGCGCTGTTTGTCGATGCCCGCGAAGCACGCGGCATAGCGATCGAAGTGAGCGAGGCATGGACCCGTTTCTTCAATGTGAATCACGAGAAGCTGGTACGCGTGCATGTGCTGGTAGCCTCGGAATACATCCAGCTTACTATGTCGATCGCACAGCATCTATCGGCCACGGGCGATCTGATCAAGATACACCATCAGGAAGCCACCTTTACCAGCGCCCTGAACGATCCACGATCGAGCCCGCATTGAACTTTCGGTTCCACCGGTTGTTATCACTGCAATGTCCACAGCGCTCATCATCGCCATTGTCGCCGGCACCTTCTTCTTCATGGAGTTCGTGGCGTGGGCCACGCACAAGTATGTGATGCACGGCTTCCTGTGGCACCTGCACGCCGACCACCACAAAAAGGACCACTACAATTTCCTCGAGCGCAACGACACCTTCTTCCTGATCTTCGCTGTGCCTTCGATGATCCTGTTCATCGTGGGCAGCATCCAGGGCCTGCATACGCCCTGGCTGTGGATCGGGCTGGGGATCCTTCTCTATGGTCTCGCGTACTTCTTCGTGCATGAAGTGTTCATCCACCAGCGCATCAAATGGCTGCGCCGCACGAAGAATCCCTACTTCCTCGCGATCCGCAAGGCACACAAGGTGCATCACAAACACCTGCAGAAAGAACATGGCGAATGTTTCGGCATGCTGGTGGTGCCCTGGCGATTTTACCGGGAGGCGAAGAAGGCGCTGGCGGCGCAGCGTGGTCAGGTGTGATCCAGAACCTTTGGATCTTTTTATGAATTCAGGGATCGGATACAGGATCCCAAGAATGAACGACTCCCACCAATGACCCACCTATGCTATACAACCATCTGTACTTCAGTAGAAAATGAAAATTATACCGCATGGCGATCCGATTTCTATCCAAGCCGCTTAAATTCAATGCCCCAGACCCATTCAGCCATGCCGGTGATCAATGCTACCCTAATACCCAAGGAGGAGATCTCTTCCTTGCATTTCCCGCGGCAACCACTTGCATTGAGCGAACATGAGCGGCGGCGCCTTCTGGAGCGTATGCATGAGGCCAGCCGCCTTGGTAACACCGAACATGGAAAGTGCCGCATCATTTTCGAGGATGCCGAAGGGGTGAAGGCGGTGGAGACCACCATTTGGGCATATGATCCCGAGAACATCGTATTGAAATACGGCATGTCCATTCCCGTTTCAAGGGTGCACAGCATCGATATCCCTTAGGTACAGGAGTCGCGTTGGGATCACAATGATCCGTGGTTCGGCTTGGACACCAAATGGGTGCGCTGGCTAACTTTGTGCTACCACTGCAATGATCATACTTGGGCTCCTCTTGTTCCCCTTCATGGTGCCTGCCACTTCGCCTGTGTCATGGAGTTTCAATGCCGCGGCCGCGGATGATGGCAAAGTACTGGTGAGTTTCATTGCGCAGGTGGAACCGGGTTGGCACATCTACGCCATTGACCTTCCCAACGAAGAGGGCCCACTACCCACTGAGTTCCGCCTGCAGCAAAGTGATGCGTACACGATCGTGGTGCCGGTAACGGAACCTGAACCGATGGAGGAGTATGATCCGAATTTCGCGACCACGGTGCGGCACCACTCCGGAACGCCCCGTTTCACCATGCTGGTCGAACGTACATCCGAGACCGCATTCCCGGTTAAAGGAGAGGTGGAATACATGGTATGTAATGATCGCACATGTCTGCCTCCGGTGGTGGTACCGTTCACCATAGAAGTAGCACCACACCAACCTAAGTGATGAGGAGATACCTGCTCATATTCTTCTGCCTGATCACCGGACTCCGTCTTGCGGCCCAGTTCGGATCGGGAGCAGCGGATCAGGAAGTAGTGAAGCTATCCATGCACACCCAACAGGTGGAGGAGGGTGTATTCGATGTAACGGTACAGGCCGATATTGCTGAAGGTTGGGCTGTTTATTCCCAGGACAACTATGGCGACATGGGGCCCTGGCCTACCTCGATGGTAGTGGACCCCAAGGAGGGGATCAAGTTGCTGGATGGACCCGTGGAGACTGGATCCAAGGTCATTGAAGGTCATGATGAGATCTTCGATATGCAGGTGAAGAAGTTCAAAACCTCCGCTTCATTCACACAGCGGCTAAAAGGCGATCCTGAGACCATGGTCACAGGTATGTTCGAGTTCATGACCTGTGATGATCATACATGCCTGCCTCCTGCCACCCACTATTTCATCATCGGCCTTGGGAGCGGCCAATATGAGTTCGGCACCCTTCCCATGGATCCTAACGACACCCGCTTCGCCGACCTTTCTGTCGTAAAGGACCCCAATAAACTAAAACTCACAGGCATCGACCTTTCCGCCCCCGTTCTTTCCGGCGGCGGATCCAGTGCCACCGTGGAGGCCGGTTCCACATTATGGACCATCTTTCTTCTGGGGTTCATTGGCGGTCTCCTGGCTCTGCTCACCCCCTGCGTATTCCCCATGATCCCGCTTACTGTGAGCTACTTCACCAAGGGTAGCGAGAGTGGCCAGGGCATGCGTAATGCGCTTACCTACGGAGGTTTCATTCTGCTGATCTACCTGGTATTCAGTTTACCATTCCACCTGCTGGGGTCCGTGGATCCGGAGATATTCAATGAGATCAGCACCAACCCCTGGCTCAACATCTTCTTCTTCGTCATCTTCATCGTATTCGCCATCTCCTTCTTCGGCTACTTTGAGATCACCCTCCCGAGCAGCTGGGTGAACAGCATGGATGCCAAGGCCAGCAAATTCGGCGGTCTTATCGGTATCTTCTTCATGGCGCTCACCCTGGCGTTGGTTTCCTTCAGCTGCACCGGCCCCATACTCGGCTCCTTGCTTGCTGGCGCCCTCACTGCGGAAGGTGGTGCCTGGCAGCTTACCGCGGGCATGGGTGGTTTCGGCCTGGCCCTTGCCCTGCCTTTCGCGCTCTTCGCACTTTTCCCCAAATGGCTCAACTCCCTGCCACGCTCTGGCAGCTGGCTCAACACGGTAAAGGTCACCCTCGGCTTCGTGGAACTCGCCCTGGCGATCAAATTCCTCAGCAACGCGGATCTCGTAATGAACTGGGGTATCATGCCGCGTGAATTGTTCATCGGCCTATGGGTGATCATCGGCATCGGTCTTACCCTGTACCTCTTCGGCCTCATCCGCTTTCCGCATGATAGTCCAAAGGCACGCCCCAGCCCGATCCGTCTGGGCACTGCCATGCTCTCCAGCGCTTTCGTGCTGTACCTTATCCCAGGCCTTACCAATGGACCTTGGAGGAACCTTAAACTTCTGAGTGGGTTCCCGCCTCCATTGTTCTACAGCTACTATCAACAGAAAAGCGATTGCCCGCTGGATCTCTCCTGTGCGCACGACATTGAAGAGGGTATGGGGATCGCACAGCGGGAGAACAAACCCATACTCCTGGACTTCACCGGCTGGGCGTGCGTCAACTGCCGTAAAATGGAAGAGAACGTCTGGCCGGAAAAGGGCGTCTTCGAGAAACTAAGCAGGAACTACGTGCTGGTATCCCTGTATGTGGATGATAAACGTGAACTGCCCAAAGAGGAGCAGTTCATCTACCAGACCTCTACCGGTGCTATGAAACCCATAGTCACCAAAGGGAACAAGTGGGCCACCCTGCAGGCCGAGAATTTCTCCAGCGCCAGCCAGCCACTTTACGTGCTGCTTAGCCCAGATGGCCGCCTGCTCACCGAACCCATAGGCTACACCCCCAACAAGGCCGAATACGAAGGCTTCCTTCAGCGTGGGCTGGATGCCATGGAGGTACTCCAACGAGATGAGCGGGTGGTGGTGGAACGTTAGTTCGGTGTGTGCCAACTGATAGCGATGTAAAGCACCCGCACCACACACAGGCATCACGGAGTTCTATAGTATGCCTGTCTTCCGCCATGCCAGCGGGCCGGTCTTTGTTCATCCAGTGGCGTTGGTGCCAGCCTGATCCCGCAGCCTGACGTGATCCTTGCTAATGCGGCTCGGCGATGGCATGCATGAGACCAAACGGATATGATCTTGCCTCACTACCACCGGTGGAAGAATGCCACCAACTGTTCCGCCAGCGCACCCGTTACAAGCTAGGTTACCCGATCTAACGCATCTTTGGACCGTGAGCACAGAACGCATCCGATCACATTTTGAAGAAGCCGCCACAGTGCTTCATGCATTCCTCGCCGATCCAGCCAATCTCACCGCCGTGGAACAGGCATCCGCTTTCATGAGCTATTGTTTGAAACAGGGTGCCAAGATCATCAGTTGTGGCAATGGCGGCAGCATGTGCGATGCCATGCATTTCGCCGAGGAGCTATCAGGCCGCTACCGCGATGATCGGGAGCCGATCGCGGCCATCAGTATCAGCGATCCCAGCCACCTCACCTGTGTGGCCAATGAT
>JAEZCB010000263.1 GCA_023412755.1 Bacteroidota bacterium | reverse complement strand
TTTGTAAAATAAATGGGGCGGGCCCGGAGGGGCCCGCCACTGCATGTGCATCTGTGAAAGGCTTATCTGGCGCGGGAAATGGTCTTCAGGTCCTCATCCATGAAACCTTCCTTCTTTCCATGGAGTGCCGGCTCATCCTTTTGATACATCAATTCTCCAGTTCCGGCATTGAAGACCCTTCTGAAGGTGTGTTTGGTCTTGTGGTCGCCTGTGATCACCACATCAGTAATGGTAACGCTGCCATCCTGCTTTTCCACCGCCTCGGTAAGCTGCTTCACCGGCTTGATCACCACTGGACTCTGGTATACCTCCTTCACCTTCGCCTCGTCCTGCATGGTCTGGTCCAGGTGTTCCTTGCCCATCCATAGCTCCCTGTCACGGATCAGCCGGTTGCGCCCCTGGTAGATCCGATCCGCAGTGGTCTTATCGGTGATCTTGCCAGCGGCCACCTGGGCCAGATAGTCCTGCAAGTGCTTCACATACACCGTGTTGAGAGCGCCGAGGTCCTTCTCGTTCATCACCTTTGGATCGATCATGATAAAGGCGAGTTCCTGCTCGGCCGGAATGTTGCTGAAGGCATTGTCCCTGTTCTCGAGGTTCTCATTCTTCTTCAGTTTCCAGCCTTGCACCAGGGTAAGGAATGTGCCTTCATACTTGGTGGGATCGGTCTTCACGGTCTTCACCAAGTATGTCTTGTCAGGCGTTATCGGCTGCATGGCCAGGTCGCCCACTTTCAAGAAGTCGTATGAACCACTGAATTTCCAATCGGCCTTCACCGCGTTCATGATCCCTCGGTTGTAGGGTGTATCACCATCATCAAGCACAACGATGGTGGTATGGGCCTTGGCATTCTTCACCTTGCTGGCGTCGAAACTGCCATACTGCGCGGCTAGGTCAAGGGACAAGGGGAGGGCAAGGAGCGGAAGTAGGTAACGCATCTTTTCTGTTCGGTAGTTTTGATGTCTGGCAGGATCGGAAGGCCGCTGCGAATGATCGTTCAATGGCCGCACCGGCTGGCGAAAATAGTGCCACACCGACCGTAGGGCATCAAGGGGTACCTATGCACGATGGATCCAACAGCGGGAGTGAAGGTTTACGGCCCTGGTTGGATCGCGCCGAGGTCCTGGAGGCCACAGTGCGGCAATTGCGCAAGGATCTTTCGCTGATCGAGACCGAACTCCCGGTACCGCCTGCGGGAGAAGATAGTTTCGAGCGTTTGCGTGGCATGGTGCGTCCGGTGCTGGAGGCGCTCAACGCAAATGGCTGGCATGCCTTGCATGTGGCCATGTATCGGGTGGATATCCCGGAGAAGCATCTGCGGCGAACACTTGAACAGGGTGGCATGGAAGCCCTCTCCGGCGAAACCGTGCTCCGCTGCCTCCAGAAAGTGCTCACCCGGCTGCGCCATGCCGGACGCTACTGAGCCATCGCAGCGGCAACCCGCTGCCCAAGATGCACGTATCACCTCGTACGCGGCAAGGGAAGAACTACCTTTGCACCAGGATCCTGTTCTCCCGCGATGGCGGGCCCATCATGGACAAACATTCGTACCTGAGCAACGCCGAAGGTGCTGCCCTCGAAGGCATCTACCAACAATACCTGAAAGACCCTTCTTCCGTGGATGCGGGCTGGGCCCGTTTCTTCGAAGGTTTTGAATTCGCCCGTGCGCGGCATGAAGTATTGCCGGGGGTGGCAGATAGGTCCGCTCCGGCAGATGATCATCTGCGGAAGGAATTCAAGGTGTTGGACCTGATCAACGGCTACCGTACCCGCGGCCACTTCTTCACGCAGACCAATCCCGTGCGCGAGCGGCGCAAGTACGAACCCACACTCGCCCTGGAGAATTTCGGCCTTTCCGAGGCCGATCTGGATACCGTCTTCGAAGCAGGATCGCAACTCGGTATCGGGCCTGCCAGGCTAAACGACATCATCGACCACCTCAAGGAGACCTATTGCAAGAGCATCGGGGTGGAGTTCCGGTACATACGCCAGCTGGAGAAAGTGCAGTGGCTGCAGGAGCGCATGGAGCGCACGCGCAACCGCCCGCAATTCGATATCGAGGCGAAGAAGGAATTCCTCTACAAGCTCAATCAGGCGGTCGTGTTCGAGAAGTTCCTGGGCCGCAAATTCATCGGACAGAAACGCTTCAGCATAGAAGGCGTGGAAACGCTTATTCCTGCCCTGGATTGGATCATTGAGCATGGCGGGAACAAGCTTGGGGTAAAAGACATCGTGATGGGCATGGCCCACCGTGGCCGGCTGAACGTGCTGGCCAATACACTGAACAAGACCTACGAAAGCATCTTTGCGGAATTCGAGGGGCGCGATTATGAGGACGCACTGGTGGAGGGCGATGTGAAGTACCACATGGGTTACTGCAGTTGCGTGCTCACCAGCAAGAACAAAGGGATCACCCTCACCCTGAGCCCGAATCCCAGCCATCTGGAAAGTGTGGATCCGGTGGTACAGGGAATAGCGCGTGCCATTATCGATGAGGATCATAAAGGTGATGTAAGCAAGGTGGTGCCCGTGCTCATCCATGGCGATGCGGCCATAGCGGGGCAGGGAGTCGTGTACGAGGTGGTTCAAATGGCCGGATTGAAAGCGTACAACACCGGCGGTACCATACACATCGTCACCAACAATCAGGTAGGCTTCACCACCAATTACATCGATGCGCGCACAAGCATCTATTGCACTGATGTGGCCAAAGTGACGCAGTGCCCCATCTTCCATGTGAATGCGGACGATGTGGAGGCCGTCGCCTATGTGATGGAGCTTGCCCTCGACTACCGGCAGCAGTTCCAGCAGGATGTCTTCATAGACCTGCTCGGGTATCGCAGGCATGGGCACAATGAGGGTGACGAGCCCAAGTTCACGCAGCCGATCTTGTACAAAGCGATCGCCAAGCACCCGGATCCGCGCGAGATCTACAGTAAATATCTTCAGGAATGCGATTTCATCGAGGCGGAGCTGGCAAAGGAGATGGAGAAGCAGTTCCAGGAAATGCTTCAATCCAGATTGGATGAATCCAAGCAGATCCAGAAGGCACGGATCACGCCATTTCTGGCCGATCGCTGGAAGGGTTACCAACGGCCCGCGCCCGAGGTCTTCGCATCCTCACCGGATACTTCTGTGAAGGAGGAACGCCTCCGTTCCATCGGGCAGAAACTTACCTCCATCCCTGAAGGAAAGAAATTCTTCAGCAAGCTGGAACGTATCCTGCAGGATCGGGCGAAGATGCTGGAGGAGGATCGCCTGGATTGGGGTCTGGCGGAATTGATGGCCTACGGTTCCCTGTTACTGGATGGCCATCCTGTAAGATTCAGCGGTCAGGATGTGGAGCGCGGCACTTTCAGTCACCGGCATGCGGTCGTGAAAGTGGAGGACAGCGAGGAGGAGTATGTGCACCTGAGCGATCTTTCCAGCGACCAGGCCAGGTTCCGCATCTACAATTCGCTGCTGAGCGAATATGCGGTCATGGGCTTCGAGTACGGCTATGCCTTCGCATCACCACACACGCTCACCATCTGGGAGGCCCAGTTCGGCGATTTCGTGAACGGAGCCCAGATCATACTCGATCAATACCTGAGCTCTGCCGAAGAGAAGTGGAACGCCATGAACGGGCTGGTGCTTCTGCTTCCGCACGGTTACGAAGGCCAGGGTGCCGAGCACAGCAGTGCGCGCATGGAGCGGTTCCTCAACCAGGCCGCGGATGGGAACATGCAGCTGGTGAATTGCACCACGCCTGCCAACTTCTTCCATGTGCTCCGCCGGCAGATGGCGGGGAACTTCCGCCGTCCACTGGTGGTCTTCACTCCCAAGAGCCTGTTGCGGCATCCGCGTTGCGTAAGCAGCCTGAAGGATCTGAGCGAAGGCCGGTTCCGCGAGGTGTATGATGACCTTGCCGCCGATCCCAAAAAGGTGGAGAAGGTGATCTTCTGCCAGGGAAAGCTCTACTATGAGCTTCTTGAGCGGCAGGAGGCGACAAATGCCATGGACACGGCGATCGTGCGGATCGAGCAACTCCATCCGTTACCGGTGGACCAGATCAAGGAGATCCTTGCGAAGTATGATCGAGCGGAGCGTCATCTTTGGGTCCAGGAAGAACCGGCCAACATGGGCGCATGGCACTACATGGCTCTCAATTTCCCGGATGTGGAACTCGTAGGCATCGCGCGTGATGCCAGCGGAGCTCCCGCCACCGGCAGCAGCGTGCGCTACACCATTCAACAAAAGCGCATCATCGATCGTGCCTTCGAAGGTTCCGCTGGATCGAAGGGTGCATCAAAAACCAAGAGCAAGGCCAGCGCCTGACACCAACCCACACATGAGCAAGGAACTCGAAGTGAAGGTCCCCAGCCCGGGGGAAAGTATCAGTGAGGTACGCATCGCGCAATGGATGGTGGGCAATGGCGATGTGGTGGAAAAGGATCAGGTGATCGCCGAGATCGACAGCGACAAGGCAACGCTGGAACTCACCGCCGAAAAGGAAGGCAAGATCAGCATTCTCACCGAAGCCGATACCACGGTGAATGTAGGCGATGTTGTGGCGAAGATCGATACCTCGGTGAAGGCGGAGGCAAAGCCCAAGGCGAAGGTGGGGGAGAATGGCAAGGGTGGTGGACAGGCGAAGAAGGAGCAGGCACAGGAACAGAAGGCCGCCAGCTCAGCGAAGCCCGCACCTGCTCCTGCGGCGGATGTGAAGGCAACGCCCGTCGCCAAGGCGGTGATGCAGGACAAAGGCATCAGTGGCGAGAAGCTCAAAGGCAGTGGCCCCAACGGGCGCATTCGCAAGAGCGATGTGGAAGCCTACATCGCGGGTGGTATCGATGCGGGCTCCAACATGATGTCCCGCAGTACTGCGGGAGGTTGGGGAGGCTCACGCGAAAGCAGCCGCAATAAGATGAGCACCCTGCGCAAGAAAGTCGCCGAGCGACTGGTGAGTGTGAAGAACCAGACCGCCATGCTCACCACATTCAATGAGGTGGACATGAGCGCGGTGATGGCGGTGCGCGAGAGATACAAGGACAAGTTCAAGGAAACGCACGGTGTGGGGCTCGGCTTCATGAGCTTCTTCACCAAGGCATGCACCGAAGCACTGCGCCTCTTTCCAACCGTGAACGCGCAGATCGATGGCGAAGAGATGGTGATGCACGACTATGCCGACATCGGCATCGCGGTAAGTTCACCGAAAGGTTTGATGGTGCCGGTGGTACGCAACGCCGAACGCATGAGCCTTGCGGAGATCGAGGCGGAGATAAAGCGCCTGGCGATCAAGGCGCGCGATGCCAAGCTCAGCATCGATGAGATGACCGGCGGTACCTTCACGATCACCAACGGCGGTGTGTTCGGCAGCATGCTCAGCACACCGATCATCAATCCACCACAAAGCGCCATTCTTGGCATGCACAACATCGTGGACCGTCCAGTTGCCATGAATGGTAAAGTGGAGATCCGCCCGATCATGTACGTGGCACTCAGCTACGATCATCGCATCATCGATGGCAAGGAGAGCGTGAGCTTCCTTTATAAGGTGAAGGAGATGCTGGAGGATCCCACGAAGCTGGTGTTCGGCGGGAAGGAGCCTGGGGAGGTGTTGTTGGGGCTGTAGGAATACACACGTCCGACCGCATACTTCAGCCCTTAAAGGCTAGGGAACATGCAATATTTATTTTCTGCCTTGTGATCCCTGCGGCAACAGATGCGCGCGTGGATCACCCAATGGCGCTGGCGATGATCATTTCGATCAGTGCGTGATCTTGACCGGCGCATCACCATCCAATTGATAACGTACATTGCCTCCTGAATAACAGAATTTCATGGCCGACCAGAAAGACCTCGACGCACACTATACTACAATGGACAAGATCTTCCGGCTTAGTCTGGGAGAGAAAGGCGGCTACAGCGGTGCGCGCTTCGATGGAGACTTTTCCCTCACGTTGGAAGAAGCACAGGAGCGCAAGCACAAGTTCATCATGGACAATTGCAACATCAAGCCTGGTGATAAGGTGCTTGACATGGGCTGCGGCTGGGGAGCGTTCATCGATTACCTTAACCGGCATGGTGTTTCAACAACGGGTGTGGTACTGGCGAAAGGCCAGGCCGATGCATGCCGAAAGAATGGCTTGAACGTGCACCACATGGATTCAAAGGCGATCACGCCCGAGACCTTCGGGATGTTCGATGCTGTTTGCGCGATGGGAAGCCCGGAACACCTTTGTTCAGTGGAGGAATTCCGGGCTGGCAAGCAGGAGGATATATACCGGACCTATTTCAAACAGGTGAGCGACCTGCTGCCGGTGGGCGGTCGTTTCTATTGCCAGACCATGGTCTTCGGACCCAACATGGTGAAGTTCGAGGACATCAAGTTCGGGCAGACCAATGTTTGGAAGAACAGGAAAAGCTTCAGTGGCGAAGAATTGATGGATCTTGTTTGCGATGTATTCCCAGGGTCATGGTTGCCGTATGGAAGCGAAGGCATGATCGAGCCAGCGAAAGAGCATTTCAAGCTGGTGCATATCGACAGTGGGCGGCTGGATTACATCGAGACGATCGCCCGATGGACAAAGGCATTCAATAAATTCCATCCGAAAAAGTACCTGTTGTACGCATCACTCCTGCCCAGGTTGGTGAACGCTGATTTCCGCAAGTGGGTGAGGAGGTACCAGATCGCACCAAATCTGCAGGTGTTCGAACGGGGGATCTTCGAGCACTACCGCATGGTGTTCGAGAAGGTGCGGTGATCCTGCGCGGATCGGATCCGCTTGGCCAGGGAGATCCCAGCTTTGGATCGCATGGGCCGGGAGATCTTTCAAATATTATTTTGAAATTGATATTCTGGCTCGTTTATTGTGCGTGCCTGGATCTCAAAACCCCACCCCCCATGCGCTGCCTATACGCTATTCTGTTCCTGTTCCTCGCAGCGGGCCTTTCAGCCACTGATCGCATGTATGTGAAGGTGCGCACAGTGGACGCGCATATCGTGGAGGTCATATGCATTCAGGAGAATACAGGTGCACCGCCGGTGCCCCTAAGAACAATTGTCCGGAACCAAGGGTCATATAGTTGGCATGTTTCAGGCGGAACACCTCCTTATAGCCTCTTGGAGGAGTGTGTGACCGATGGGTTTGTGAAAGTGGTGGTGATGGATGGTAAGGGCACCATCGCCGAGGGCACGGGGGTGATAGGTTCCATTGTTATTCGTGATCACCGGGATTGTTCCGGAGAGAGTGACATGATCACTGTGGATGCTGTGCAGGTAGAGCAGCCCGAGGATGAGGAAGTAGGACCGGCAAGGTCGAACACCGCCCGTCCCGTTAAGAAGGCTGATGGGGATCGTGCTAAAGAACAGCATCCAAGGGGCAGGTATCAAGGTCCGAATAAGGCCAGAGAGAACCGTGATCGTGGGCCGGTCCATGTTCCTCCCGCCGACAACAGCGTTATTCCAACGCGTGGTCCCCGCAGGGATATGGGGCGCCCGGATGCCGGCCAAAATGGGCACTCTGGCAATACCATGGGCGGCCGCTCCTCCAGGAGCAATGAACAAGGGGCTCAAGACCTGCCGGTCTGCCGATGCACCAAGGCGGCCAGCAAAGTGGTGGCACCGTGCGCTGATGGCGCATACGAGGAACGCTGTTTGCTGCGTATGTAGGACATAGGTCCTGCCAGCATGAATGCGATCCCCATCCTTCCAGTCATTTTCTTTCTAGGAGCAGTTCACAGCCATGGTCAGGAGGTAGGATCCCTGCCGGAAGTGAATCGTTCGATACAGGAATTCGTCGAAGCCAACATGCGAAAGAAGGTGGGGTCCGGTGAATGTTGGGACCTCGCGGCCCAGGCATTGGACCATGCGCAAGCGGATTGGGATGGTTCTTATGGTTTCGGCCGTGTCATCGATCCGCTTAAAGAACCTGTTCTGCCAGGCGACATCATTCAATTCAAGAATGTGGTGACCCGGGATAAAAGCGGAAACATGCTCAGAGAAGAGCGCATGCCCCACCATACAGCCATAGTCCATAAGGTGCTGGATGAAGGCATCTATGATATCGCGCATCAGAACACGGATATCACGGGACGCAAGGTGGGCGTTACACGTTTCATCCTTGAAAATATCGTTCGTGGCAAGGCCACATTCCATAGGCCGGTGGTCCGGGGTGAATGAAAGACCTTAACTTGTGATGCCTCATGATGTACTCAAGAAGATCGATGGGTGTGGTGGTGTTGGCGCTATGCTTTCATTCCATGGCATTGCATGCGCAGGAGGCATCTTCCATTCCGGGTTGGTATCCGCTACCGGACAGCCTCTACCTCATTTGGCAACTGGACCAGGACCAGGTTCGCCGGCTGAAGGTGATCGAGGAGGATCATGAGGTGGAGCGTTCGGCGATAGCAGCGGATCCCACCATACCTCCACAGGAGCGGATGCGTCAGCTTGAGCAGCTGGCATCGGTAAGGCGGAAGGAGGTGAAGGCGGTGCTCCAGTTGAAGCAATTTGAGGATTGGGAACGTCGGTTCTCGCCCTCTGGCCGTTGAACGGCGATCCCATTTTCGTTGCTATTCTCCAGGTATCGGGCCTGGGTGCCGCGCATGGATCGTAACGATCAGCTCAACACCAACGTGTTGACAATTGCGGCAGCCCAAGGGTTTCCGGCAAAACCCATGCGGATACGTTTGTCGCGTACTTGATCCGCGGTGTGGTCCATTCCCGCAAGCATATGCACTTATGCTCGCAAAATGTCCACTACGTGATCACGGGTTATTGTAGTTCACGGAACAAAGCCCAAGCGCTGGCACATGGCTGATATTCTACGTTCTCTACGCACGGCCACCCTGGATGGGAGCGCCGGGCGCATTTTTTCTGTAACACTCGTCACCCTTGGTCTCCTGTTCATGGGCATCTCGGATGCACACGCCACGCATGCCATGGGTGGCGACCTGACCTATGAATGTCTGGGCAACAACCAGTACAAGGTCACGCTCAATTTCTTCCGGGATTGCAATGGTGTGGAGGCCCCCACCAATTGCAACAATGGCCGCAGATTCCGCGTCCGCTCGTCACAATGCATCGCTGATTTCAACGCATGCTTCGCACTTGAGAGCGTGGAGGTGATCACTCCCATTTGTGACGGCGCGGCTGATCGATGCACCGACCCCAATGGGCAGTATGGGGTGGAGCGGTACAAGTTCAGCGCCACCATCAACTTGAGCCAATGGGCAGGCTGTGGAACGGATTGGCTCATCGAATGGGAACTCTGTTGCAGGAACAATGCGATCACCTCATTGAACAATCCAGGTGCGCGTAATCTGTACCTCTCGGCAAGGTTGAATAATACCGTGGTCCCTTGCAACAGCTCGCCGAGGTTCCTGAACCATCCCGTTCCATTCGGTTGTGTAGGTCAACCCATGGTGTACAACCATGGTGTATCCGATCTCGCAGGTGATTCGCTCACTTTCGAGCTGGCTCCAGCGCGTGGCAACAACGGCAACTCCATCCCTTATAATGCGGGTTACACCTACCTGCAGCCGGTGATCACATCCGGCGGTGCCAACGCCGTGCAGATCGATCCCGCCACAGGTACCATTTCATTCGTGCCAAGCATCCAGCAATTCGCTGTTGTGAGCGTGCTGGTAAAGGAATTCCGGAATGGCGTTCAGATCGGCAGCTATATACGGGATGTACAATTCGCGATCATTGCCTGCAATAACAATAATCCAACACTCAGCGGGATAAATGGCACGAACACATTCGTACAGAATGTATGCGCGGGGGAGAGTATTTGTTTCAACGTGAATTCGTTCGATGCGGATCCATCGCAGGTGGTCACCATGACCTGGAACAATGCCATCCCGGGTGCCACCTTCACCACCGCCGGATCGCCACACCCCACGGGCACATTCTGTTGGACCCCCACTGCAGCGAATATCGGCTCGCAGATCTTCACAGTAAGTGTGGAGGATGATGCATGCGTGCTCAATGGCTTCGCGACCCAGGGCTACGTCATCAACATAACACCACCCTTCACCCCTGCGAACGCAGGACCGGACCAGAATGTGTGCGGGCCGGGTGCCACGCTGGCAGGCGTACTTCCTTACCCAGGCGTTCAGGGAACATGGTCGGTGGTCAGTGGTTCAGGGGTCTTCACCAACCCCAACAGCCCCACCACCACGGTCACTGGTCTTGGGCCTGGCCAAAATGTGTTCCAATGGGCGGTGGACTATCAGACGTGTGGCATTGCCACGGACCAGGTAGTGATCACTTCCTTCGATCCCGCACAACCCGCTGCCAATGCCGGGCCTGCGCAGATGCTCTGCACGCCGAACAACCAGACCACGCTCAATGCGAATGTGGCCGTTCCGCCGGCGGTGGGTACATGGACCGTACTGGGCGGCACGGGCGTGTTCGCGGATCCCAATTCACCCACCACCCTGGTCACGGGTCTCAGCATTGGACAGAACACATTCCGCTGGACGATCAATAATGGTCCCTGTGGTACTCCAACACAGAGTTCAGTGACCGTGATGGTTTACGATTATGCCCTGCCTGCTGCGAATGCAGGGCCCGATCAATCCTTCTGTTCGATCCCAGCATCCGTGCAACTGGGCGCCCAACCAAATAATGGCGTATGGAGTGTGGTGACCGGTTCGGGTGTCTTCGCCGATCCCACGAACAGGAACACTACGGTTACAGGTTTGAGCTTGGGTGTGAACACTTTCCAATGGACCATTTACAACGGTCCATGCGATCCACCCACCACGATGGATCAGGTGAACATCATGGTATACGATCCCAACAGTCCTGCAGCCGATGCGGGGTCGGCCCAGCAGGTATGTTCCGCCACCGCAAGCCTTGCCGGAAGCACCCCTACACCGCCAGCCACCGGAACATGGACACTGATCGGCGGTGCTGGTACGATCACCACGCCCAACGCACCGAATACCACGGTGAGCGGCCTGGGTTTTGGCAATAACGTATTCCAATGGACGGTGAACAACGGCCCCTGTGGTTCCACCAACTCGCAGGTCACCATCACCAGGTTCAATTCCACCGCAGCGGCCGCCAATGCAGGGCCGGACCAGTCTCTGTGCACCGTGGGCAACACCGGCCTCGCCACCACCACACTCGCAGGGAATGTACCTGCGACCCCGGCCACCGGCACATGGACCGTGATCACTGGCACGGCGGTGTTCGCCAACCCCAACAGTGCCACTACGTCCGTCTCCGGACTGTCCGTGGGTGTGAATACACTGCGTTGGACCATTGACAATGGACCATGCACGCCACCAACAACGTTCGATGATGTGGTGATCACCGTGTTCGATCGCAATGCACCAGCCGCCAACGCTGGAGCCGATCAAGATCTGTGTGCGCCGATCGCCAGCATACAACTGGCCGCGGCCACACCGGCCGCGCCCGCCACCGGCCAATGGTCGGTGATCAGCGGTGGTGGCACGTTCACCGATGCATCAAGCCCCAACACTACGGTGAACAACCCGCCCATAGGTACCAATGTGTACCGCTGGACGGTGACCAACGGACCGTGCCCGGGATCCACCACGACAGATGATGTCGTCATAAGGGTATTCGATCCGGGTATGGCGGCCGCTAATGCCGGTCCGGACCAGGAGCTCTGCGCCAGCGGCTCCACCACACTCGCCGGAAGTCCTGTGATCGCACCCGGCACAGGCCAGTGGACCATAGTGAGCGGCACCGCCACCATATCCGCGCCCTCATCACCCACCTCGGGTGTTTCCGGGATACCTGTAGGGGTGACGGTCTTGCGGTGGACCGTTGACAATGGCCCATGCGGTACGTCTTTCGATGACGTCACCATCATCCGCTATTCCAACGCTACGTTGGCTGCTGATGCTGGCGAGGACATTTCGATCTGCCTGCCTGTGGCGCCGAATTCCATAACACTTGATGGAAGCGCGGTGATCGCTCCGGCGATCGGCACCTGGACCTTGGTCTCTGGTTCGGCAACGATCGTTTCACCCAACTCACCGGGCACAGTGGTGAGTGGCCTTACCGTGGGTATCCATGAATTCTTGTGGACGGTGAACAATGGATCCTGCGGCAATGGTATCACTTCGGATCTGGTTCGAGTGTATGTTCATAACGCATCCATACCCCCAGCTGATGCGGGTGATGACATCTCCTTGTGCGAAGAGAGCGGTACCACGAGCATGGCGGCCATTGAGCCGCCCGTACCGGCCACCGGAACCTGGACCTTGGTAAGCGGGACGGGTACGATCGAAGATCCAGATGATCCCCAAACCAATGTCACGGGGCTTGCCATCGGCCATAATATTTTGCAATGGACCCAGGATAATGGACCTTGCGGTTCCACCACCGATCAGGTCTCGATCTTTGTGTACGACCCCGAGCATCCCAGTGCGGATGCAGGACCTGACCAGGGGATCTGTACCGATTCCGGGAATGCCATCACTTTGAATGGAAGCCCGGTGACCTTCCCGGCCACCGGCACCTGGACATTCACCGGTGGACCGGCCACCATACTGGATCCAAACAGTCCTAATACCTCTGTTACGGATCTTATATCAGCCGTCTACGTCTTCACATGGACGATCGACAATGGAGTATGCCCTGATCCACTCTCCAGCAATACCACGCAGGTGGTGGTTGCCAATGGGGAGGCGCAGCCTGCCGATGCGGGAATGGATCGCGCGATCTGCAATACCGAGGTGGAGGTGCTACTGGAGGCCAACGAACCGGAATTCCCGGCATTCGGCTATTGGACGGTGGTACAGGGCACAGCTGACTTCGATGATGTCAATTCAGCCATCACCTTGGTCACCGGCCTTTCCGTGGGCGTGAACATACTCCAATGGAATATCGACAACCTGGAGTGCGGCATCACCACCGATCAGGTCACCATCGTGGTCTTCTCCGATGAGCAACCGGAGGCGGATGCAGGGCCGGATCAATTCCTGTGTACCCCAGCCACCAGCACAGGATTGCAGGGGTCTCTCTTGATCGGCCCGGCGATGGGCCAGTGGACGCTGGTGAGCGGTGCAGGTACGATCGCCGATCCCACTTCACCGACGAGCACGGTGAGCGGTCTTGGTTTGGGAGAGAATGTGTTCCAATGGCAGGTGAACAATGGAGCATGTGGGACCATCACCAGCGATCAGGTCTCCATCTTCATGTACGATCTGCAGGCTCCCGCTGCCAACGCAGGCCCCGATCAACAGATCTGCGCTCCGGCATCATCGGTTGTGATGGCCGCTACGCCACCTACCAATTCAGCCACTGGCGCATGGTCACTGATCAGTGGTGCGGGTGGCGTGGTCACCAACCCTAGTTCAGCCACCACCACCATCAATGGTCTACCGGTAGGCACACATGTATACGAATGGACCCTGGACAACGGTGCCTGTGGAATCTCCAGCGATCAGGTGATCATTCAGGTTTTCGACTCGGCCGCGCCGGATGCTGATGCCGGAGTGGATCAGCACTTGTGCCTGCCGCAGACCAGTACCACCTTAATGGGCAGTACGGTGATCGCGCCTGCTACCGGGCAATGGTCCCTGGTGAGTGGAACTGGTTCCATCGCTGATCCTGCTGATCCTAACACGGCCCTCTCCGGACTCGGCGTAGGGGAGAACATCTTTGAATGGGTCGTGGATAACGGTCCCTGCCCGAATGGCATCACCAGTTCACAGGTGAGCATCTTCGTATATGACGATCAGCAGGCCGAAGCGGATGCCGGTCCGGACCAGGAGTACTGTACACCCACCAGCACCGCCACACTTACTGGTTCTCCAGTGATCTTCCCAGCAACAGGAAGTTGGGAGCTTGTTTCCGGCTCTGGTACGATCGTTTCAACGGGTGCACAGGTCACTGAAGTGACGGGTTTGCAGGTCGGCATCAACATCTTCTCCTACACCATTGACAATGGCCCCTGTGCAGGTGGCGTGACCACGGATCAGATGCAGATCCTCATTTTCGATGAGGACCAGCCGGAAGCTGATGCGGGTGCCGATCAGTTCCTCTGTGCGGAGACAAGCACCAACTTGTCCGGCAATGCGGCGATCGTTCCCGCCCAGGGCACCTGGACGCTGATATCCGGCAGCGGTACGATCACAGATCCCAATGATCCCAACTCAGAAGTGACCGGGTTGGAATTAGGGGAGAATATTTTCCAATGGACCATCTCCAATGGCCCTTGTGCGAACAGCATCACTGCCGATGTTGTGAGCATCTTCGTGTACGACGAGGACCAGCCGGCGGCCGATGCGGGTGTGGACCAGCAATTGTGTTCCGTGGATGTCGCCAGCCTGCAAGGCAGTGCCGTGATATTCCCGGCCACCGGGACCTGGACACTCGTAAGCGGAAGCGGTTCGATCACCGATCCCAATGATCCCAACACCACCGTGACCGGCCTTGGCTTCGGTGACAATGTGTTCGCATGGACAGTGGACAATGGGCCATGCGCCAGCGGCATCACCTCCGATCAGGTGACCATCACCCGCTTTGACGGGAACAACCCGAATCCTGTCGCCGGTCCTGACCAATCGCTGTGTACGCCGGCCACGTCAACTTCACTACAGGCCACATCTGTGAACTTCCCTGCGGAAGGGACCTGGACGGTGCTGGCCGGAGCGGGTGTTTTCGCCGATGAGAACGACCCTACCACCACGGTCAGTGGTCTGGAGGTGGGTGAGAATGTGTTCCTGTGGACCGTGTTCAATGGCGTTTGCGAAACAGGCGGAGGCTTCGATATGGTGAGCATCTTCCTGTATGATGAGAACAATTTGGTGGCCGATGCCGGCCCGGACCAGCAACTCTGTACCAGCGATGTGGCCACCACCACCATGGCCGGCAGCAGCGTGATCTTCCCCGCTGCTGGCACGTGGACCCTGGTAAGCGGCACGGGTATGATCGTGGATCCCAATGATCCGAACACCACCGTGCTCGATCTCGGCATCGGCAACAACGTGTTCCAATGGCAGGTGGACAATGGCCCATGTGCGGATGGCATCACCAGTGATCTGGTGACCATCGCCGTATTCGATGAGGAGCAGGAGGCCGCCGATGCCGGCCCGGACCAGGATCTCTGCACACCTGTTCCTTTCATCCAACTCGCCGGCTCGCCGGTCACTACTCCTTCGATCGGTACCTGGACCATCATCAGTGGAAGCGGGACTTTGTCCGACCCTAATGATCCCCAGGCAACCATCACTGGAGCAACACCAGGCACCATCATTCTCGAATGGTCCGTGGACAATGGACCATGTGGGACTGGTGTCACCACCGACGAGTTGGTGATCCAACTCTTCGATGAGAACAACCCGGTGGCCGATGCCGGACCGGATCAGCAACTGTGTACACCGGCCACCACCACCACCATGCAGGGCTCGGCCTTGATCGCTCCGGCCACGGGTACATGGGTGGTGCTGAGCGGATCGGTGAACATCGTGGATCCCAATGACCCCAATACGGAGATCACCGATGCCCAAGTGGGTGTGAATGTGTTGCAGTGGGTGGTGGACAATGGACCTTGCGCAGCGCCTACGAATGATCAGGTGAGCATCATTGTGTTCGACGCTGAGAATTTGGATGCCGACGCAGGGCCGGACCAGCAGGTTTGTACGCCACTGACCAATGCCATCATGGCCGGCAGCACCGTGACCTTCCCTGCGGTGGGAACATGGACGTTGATCAGCGGTGCCGGCGACATCACCGATGCCAATGATCCCAGCACGAACATCACGGGTTTGGGTATTGGAATGAATATCTTCGAATGGACGGTGGATAATGGTGTTTGTGCGAATGGCATCACCAGCGATCAGGTCACCATCACCTTGTTCGATGCCAATGCTCCACCTGCTGATGCAGGCGCGGATCAACAGCTATGCGCTCCCGATGACGAAGTGGTGCTCTCCGGCAATGCACCGGTGGGAAGCGCTGTGGGCACATGGACGCTCGTGAGTGGTATCGGCACCATCGCCGATCCGAACGATCCAAACACCGCCATCACGGGCATGGAGGTCGGCGAGAACATCTTCGCCTGGACCCTGGAGAGTGGTGAATGTGCGACCACGAGCGACCAGGTAAGCATCTTCATATTCGATCCGGATAGTCCGGATGCCTTCGCCGGACTTGATCAGGAACTATGCGTGCCACAGGATTCCGTCTTTATGGGCGCCAACACTCCCATCTTCCCTGCCTATGGTGTATGGAGTTTGCTCAGCGGCACCGGCACGCTGGCAGACCCCAACGATCCCAACAGCCTTGTGACCGGGCTTACCGTGGGGCAGCATGTGTTCATGTGGGAAGTCTTCAACGGTCCCTGCGAGAACGGCATCACCAACGATGTGGTGACCGTTACCGTGTATGATGATGAGACCGCACCTGCCAATGCCGGACCGGACCTGCAGACCTGCATACCCATAAACTTCATGCAGTTGCAGGGTGAAATGCCTCCTGCACCCGCTGTTGGCACATGGACGGTGATCGCCGGAACCGGCGACTTCGCCGATCCGAATGATGCCACCACCATGGTCACTGGCCTCAGTCAGGGCATCAACACCTTTGTTTGGACGCTGGAATGGGATCCATGCCCCAACAATGGCATAGTATCCGACACAGTGGATGTGTATGTGTATGATCCCTTCGCACCGATCGCGGATGCAGGTCCGGATGAAGCGATATGCGGACCCGGTGTGAATACCTCGCTGCATGGCAACATACCCGAAGAGCCCGGTGTGGGCACATGGACCGTGTTGGGTGGCGATGCCGTGGTGCTCAGCCCCAACGATCCCTTCTCCGGTGTGGAGAACCTCACAGTAGGGGTACATACCCTGCTTTGGACCATCTACAATGGCCAGTGCGGATTCGGGCCACCGAGCACCGATACCCTGCTGATCACGGTGTATGATTCCGAGGCTCCTCCTGCACTGGCTGGAGAGGACATTGAAGCATGCACCCCGGTGAACAGCGCCACATTGCAGGCCAGTGCCCCTGTATTCCCCGCGACCGGGGTATGGGCCACACTCTCAACGGATGCCACCATGGTGGATCCCAATGATCCGAACACGGATGTGATCTCGATCTCCGTGGGTGAACACCAATTCACCTGGACCATCGACAATGGCCCGTGTGGGATCACCTCGGATGATGTCTCCATCTTCCTCTACCAGGGCGATCTGGTGGCCGATGCGGGAGAAGACCAGCTGTTGTGTACGCCTAATACAAGCACCACACTCACAGCCAACGATGTTCCCTTGCCTGCCATCGGCACCTGGACACTCGTCAGTGGCTCGGGTACGATCACCGATCCCAATTCGGCCAGCACCACGGTATCCGATCTGGGTGTGGGTGTGAATGTGTTCCAGTGGAGCATCACCAACGGATCATGCGGGGATAGCAGCGATCAGGTCTCGATCATCGTATATGATCAGGATCATCCGGTGGCCAACGCCGGCGCGGACCAGGAACATTGCGCCCCTGCGACAAGCATCACACTGCAAGGCAGCCCCGTAACGGCACCTGCCACCGGGATGTGGACCCTGGTGAGTGGAAGTGGGATCATAAGCGATCCCACTTCACCGGCCACCACCATCACCGGGGTGGGCGTAGGCACGATCGTATTGGAATGGACGGTGGACAACGGCCCCTGCGATAACAGCACCAGCGATCAAGTGGCCATCTTCATCTACGATGGGTCCACGCAACCTGCGGCAGCTGGCCCGGACCAAGCCTTCTGCGCACCGCCAACCCCGGCCGATGTCACCATGCTAGCCAACATGCCGCAAGCTCCTGCTACTGGCAGCTGGACGGTGACAAGCGGATCCGCCACAGTGGCCGACCCCAGCGATCCATTCACCGCGGTTGATGGCCTCGCATTCGGGCAGCATGTCTTCACCTGGACCATCGACAATGGCGCATGTGGCACCACCAGCGATGATGTGGTGATCGGCGTGTTCGATGCCAATGCCGGTGCCGCTAATGCGGGACCGGACCAGGAGCATTGCCAGGATGTCTCCAGCGTGCAAATGGCCGCTTTCCCCGCGGAGAGCACCTCCACCGGCATCTGGACCATGCTCACCGGCAACATTGAAGAACCCATGCAGCATGACACCTGGGTGAACGGCCTCACACCTGGGCATCATTATCTGGTGTGGACCATCACCAATGGACCATTCGAACCGGGCGCACCGTGTGGGCCCACTGCGGACACCATGCTGGTGTACATCAAGGATTGCCTCACGCTGCGCATTCCGGATGCCTTCTCCCCGAATGGCGATGGCGTGAATGATCTCTTTGTGATCGAGAACATCCTTTCCTATCCAAAGAACAGCTTCCAGGTCTTCAACCGCTGGGGAAACAAGGTGTTCGACCAGAGCCCGTATGTGAATGATTGGGATGGCACCAGCCAGTTCGGGGCCGTCTTCGGGGAAAAGCTTCCGGAAAGCACTTATTACTACGTGCTCGATCTGGGTGATGGCATGGATAAGTACACCGGATCCATCTTCCTACGCCGATGAACACCCATCAACAAAACAATACGAAGACCATGCGACAGTTGGCCAAAAGATGGATGGGTCTCATGCTCTGCTTCGGCCTGGGCACCGCGGTGCTGGCCCAGCAGGATCCCCAATTCAGCCAGTACATGTTCAACCTGCTCGCACTCAACCCAGCCTATGCGGGCAGCGCGGACAGAACGAGCCTGAAGGGGTTGAGCCGCCACCAGTGGGTCGGCTTCGAGGGTGCCCCGGTAACGCAGACACTTACCATGCACGCTCCCGTTTTCCGCGAGAGCATCGGCATCGGTGGCACTGTGCTCCGTGATTCACATGGCCCCATAACCCAATACACCTTCATGGCGGATGTGGCCTACCGCATCTTCATGGGCAATTCCAAACTCGCCTTCGGGATCAAAGGCGGTTTGAATTTGTTGCAGGGGCGCTATGCCGAGTTGAATCCCTTGGAGGCGAACGACGCGGTGTTCCAGCAGAACGTGAACACCAAACTGGATCCGCAATTCGGCTTCGGTGTCATGTGGTACAGCGACCGGCACTTCCTTGGCCTTAGTACACCGAAGATCCTGCGCACCGAGTTCTTCGATACGGATACACTCACTTTCATCTCTGAGCCAGGCCAGCGCGCGCACTACTTCCTTACCGGTGGCTATGTGTTCGATCTGGGCCTCTACCACAAGTTCAAGCCCACCTTCCTGGTGAAGGCGGTGCAGGGTGCCCCTCTCAGCTTCGACCTTTCTGCCAACGTGCTTTTCTATGAGAAGTTCTGGCTGGGTGCCATGTACCGCCATGGCGATGCGGTGGGCGCGCTGGCACAGTACCACATCACCACGGACCTCACCATCGGGTACGCGTATGACTATACGCTGACACCGCTGCGCAACTACAGCGGTGGAAGCCATGAGGTGATGCTCGGCCTGGAATTCGGCAAGCAGACCAAGGGGATCCGTTCACCACGCTATTTCTGATCATGATGCAACGATCACATCACCTCGGCCGCCCATCGCTCATCATCCTGATGGCCGCTCTGTTGCCCCTGTGCGGCCACGGTCAGAAATTGAAGGAGCGCATGGCCGGCAAGTATGAAACGGCCTTCGATCATGCCAAGGTGGCGGCCATCTATGAGGACATTGATAAGCGCGGCAAGGCCGGGCCGGAGGAATTGCGCAAACTCGCCAGTGCCTATACCAAGCTCAATGATCCAGTTGGAGCGGAAAGCGCATACAAGCGATTAATGGCCACTGGATCCCGCACCCCGGAGGACATGTTCGCCTATGCGGAACAACTGCGTAATAACGGCAAGTACGAAGAGGCCGTAACCTGGTACACGCAGTATGCGGAACTGCGGCCGGAGGACCAGCGTGCACAGGCCTACCTGAAGGATCCGGCGTTCTTCGAAAGGCTCATGCGCGATAGTGCGAGCGCCACCATCCGCACCGTGCCCATCAACTCGCCGCAGGCCGATCTGGGCATGAGCGTATTGGGCGAACTGCTGCTGTTCTCCAGCGCACGTGGCGAAGGTGTGGGCGGTAGCAGGACCTACGTGTGGGACAAGGAACCCTTCCTCAACCTGTATTCCGCGTTGTTGAAGGGCGAGACCGCGGAGGAGCCACTGGTGATGCGCAAGGATGTGAACAGCCGCTATCATGACGGCACCGTGTCCTATGATTCACTGGCGAAGCGCATGTACTTCACCCGCAACAACGTGCACTATGGTGTGGTGGACAAGTCCAAGGAGGGTGATCTGAACCTGGGCATCTACTTCACCGATGTGGTAACGGGTGAATTCGGGCAGAACGAATGGGGCGTATTGATCCCTTTCGATCACACCGATCCACAACATAACTACGGACACCCCTATGTTTCGCCGGATGGACGGCGCATCTATTTCGTGAGCGATAGACCCGGGGGAGAAGGTGGCACGGACATCTGGTACAGCGACAATTTGGGCAACCAATGGGGCGAACCCAAGAACATGGGGCCGCGGATCAATACTCCCGGTAACGAGATGTATCCCTACCTCTCGGCCGATAGCACCTTCTATTTCTCCAGCAACGGGCATCCGGGTTTGGGTGGGCTGGATCTTTTCCGGGTGAAGCTTACGCGCAGCGGGCCGGGTAACATCTTCAATCTGGGATATCCCATGAACACCCGGCACAATGATCACAGCCTGCTGCTGATCAATGATACCACGGGGTTCTTCGCAAGCGATCGTCCCGGTGGCCTGGGCAGTGACGATATCTATGGTTGCACCATACGCCCACCGATGATCTACCTGGCAGGTATCGTGATCGATCGGGATACCAGGGAACCCATTGAAGGGGCGACCATATTGTTGAAGGATGAGAAGGGACAGCATGTGAAGCGATTCCAACTGGAGACCGAGCCTGGTGGAAAATTCAAGATCGATGTGGAATACCGGGAGAAGTATTTGCTTGTCTCCAACAAGAACGGCTATTTCCAGAAGGAGTTGAACATCGTTACGGACACCGATCCGCTGGTGGATATCGTGGTGGAAATGGTGAAGTACGACTATGCCGCGGAAGGCCTGGTGATGCATGGGGAGACCGAAGCGTTACTGGACAACGCTACGGTGCGGCTTCTGGATGCATCCAACAACGTGTTGGAGGAGATGGTGACCGATGAGACCGGCAAGTACGCCTTCCCGCTGAAGCCCGAGAGCGACTACCGCATCACCGTGGAAAAGGAAGGCTTCTTCAAGCAAAGTGTACGCATCAGCACCAAGGGCAAACCCAGTTCGGTGATCTACACGGATTTCCGCCTCTTCCCGCTGGTGGTTGATCAGGTGGTGCGCCTGGAGAACATCTTCTACGACTACAACAAATGGAACATCCGGGATGATGCGGCGGTTGAGCTGGACAAGTTGGTGCAGACCTTGCAGGACAACCCCACTGTGAAGATCGAATTGAGCTCACACACGGATTGCCGCGGCAGGGATGCATACAACATGCAGCTTTCAGAGAAGCGTGCCAAGAGCGCGGTGGACCACATCATCAGCAAAGGCATCACACGCGACCGTGTGGTGAGCAAAGGGTATGGCGAAAGCAAGCCCCTCTCGGATTGTGCATGCGAGCGCTGCACCGAAGAGGAGCACCAGATGAACAGGCGCACGGAATTCAAGGTGTTGGAGAAATAACGCTCCAGCACCATCTCGATCTTGTCGGAGGTAGGGATAGGGGGAACGAACGGGTCGCGGCGCAAGCCAGTGGCCCGTTCGTATTTGCGGCCCCTTCAATGTGTTTTTTCCACACTACTTTCCTGCAATTCCGGCAGTAGTACCTGCGTGGCAAGCAGGTCTTCCAGCGTTTCGCGCCGGCGTATGATGTGCGCCTGTCCCTCGTGCACCAGCACCTCCGGCGGCCGGTAGCGGCTGTTGTAGTTGGAGGCCATGGCATGGCCGTAGGCGCCGGCATTCAATATGGCCAGCAGATCGCCCTCGTGTACCTCGGTGAGCATGCGGTCCCATCCGAAGGTGTCCGTCTCACAGATGTTGCCCACCACAGTGTATATGCGTGTGCGGCCTTCCGGTACACTCACGTTCACTATGTGGTGGTACGCGCCATACATCATGGGCCGCACAAGATGGTTCAACCCACTGTCCACTCCAGCGAACACCGTGGCAGTGGTCTGCTTCACCAGACTGGCCCGCACCAGCAGCACCCCGGCCTCGCTCACCAGGAATTTACCCGGCTCGAACCAGACCTCCACAGGCTGTTCCCGTTCCTTGTTGAAGGCCTTCATTCTTTCCGCCAGGCGTCTGCCCAGGTCCTCGATGTCCGTAGTGACATCGCCTTGCTTGTAGGCCACCTTGAAACCGCTACCCAGATCAAGGTGCCGCAGTTCCGGAAAGTCCGCCGCGGTATTCAGCAGGATCTCCGCCGCCTGCAGGAATACCTCGGTATCCAGTATGTCGCTGCCGGTGTGCATGTGCAGACCATGCACGTGTATGCCATGGGTGGCCACCACACGCTGCACATGCCGCATCTGGTGTATGGATATCCCGAATTTGGAATCGATGTGGCCCACGCTGATGCGCTCATGTCCACCAGCGAGTATGTGGGGATTGATACGCAGGAACACCGGCACTTTGCTGCCATAGGCATGGCCGAATTGTTCCAGCATGGAAATGGAATCGATGTTCACATGCACCCCCAGATCCACAGCGCGCCGGAACTCGGCGAAGGTGACCATGTTGGGGGTGAACAGGATCTGCTCTGGAGCGAAACCAGCCTTCAGCCCCAGCTCCACCTCCTGTATGGAAACCGTGTCCAGCCCGGTGCCGTAGCGTTTCATCAAACGCATCACGTTGATGTTGGGCAACGCTTTGCAGGCGTACATGATGCGGGTGGACATTCCCCCGAAAGCCTTGCGCATGCGCTCCACCTGCCGCCGCATGATGGCGGAGTCATAGACATATACCGGTGTGCCGGCCAGTGCGGCAAACGTTTCCACCCCCACGCCACCTACGGTGTAGCGGCCATTTTGCAATTCCATAGGGCGAAAGTACCAGCATACGGCGGTATGGGCGATCTTAAGATCACTTAAGCCATTGGAGGGAATCCGTCTTCGGGACCCCTGCGCAACCGTAACTTCACCCTATGTCAACCCGTCGCCTTCGGACAAAGGATGATGCGGTCTACTTCGGCACCTTTACCTGCTACCGGTGGCTCCCTTTGATCCAGCCTGATCGCTCCCGCGGATATGCGATCCGTGGTCTTCCCAAGTCCTGGATCACGACCAGTAACGCTGCCGCCGATATGTGATCGGCCATCGATATCTTCGCTTGGTGTCGCGCAATTACAAGATCCACGACCAAGAGGACCTGCACTACTTGACCTACGCTACGGTAGGATGGGTGGATGTTTTCACGCGGCCCACCTATAAGGACATCCTGGTGGAAAGCCTTCGTTATTGCCAGGAGGCCAAGGGGTTGGAGCTTTTCGTATGGTGCATCATGAGTAATCATGTCCACCTGATCGCCAGGGCCAGGCCGGACACCAAGCTGCAGGACATCCTGCGCGACCACAAGAAATTCACGGCAAAGGCCGTGGTGAAGGCCAACGAGGAGAATCCGCAGGAAAGCTGTCGCGAGTGGCTGCTTGCCTGTCTGCGTACTTCAGAAGGAGGCGTCCAGCTGTGGCAGCACGGCCTGCATCCCATCTGGCTGCGCAGAACGGACATCATCAAGCAAAAGCTGCGCTACATACACCACAACCCGGTGGAGGAAGGGTTGGTGGAGTAGCCACATCATTACCTTTATTCCAGTGCGCGGGATGAAGCCGGGCTACCGGGGATGTTGAAGCTTTCGAGCATCTGGGGTGAGGGGATCACACATCCCCATGGAACATCGGCAAAGGATGAAGCAGCTTGAGGATACCACGGATCACAGATCCGCGGGAGCTGGGCCGGCACAATCCAAACTACTATCAACGCCTGGGGGCGCAAATGCCGCGCCCTTTCATTGGGCTATCGAATATGCTCGGAACGCACCTTGGCAGGTGTAACACGGTAGCGACATCCCCTCGGGCACTGACGTGTGCGCATCGCCTCTCACAAATCCATAAGTGCCTCCAAACGCTGCTGTGCCCGTTCAGCATAGAAGCCTTTTTCCTGAAGGATCCGGTGGAAGAGCTGCCGGGCCTGCCCATGCTCACCGGCGGCATCCAATGCGAGGGCGCGGTGCCATTCTGCCTCTTCCTGGAAAATCTGCAAGTGGTGTGCTTGTACCTGCTCCAAACGATGGGCCGCGGTAGCGTATTCCCCCAATTGGTGTTCGCAGAGCGCCGCGTAGAAGAGCGCGTTCACATCTTCCGGATGCTGGTCCAACAGTTCCTGAAGCCGCGTATGGCATTGGAGGAATGATCCCCCTACGAAATGGGCCAGCGCACCCTCCATGAAGCGCAGGTATGCTGTGCCGCGTTCATCGGAGACCATTGCCGTAGCATGATCAAGGTCCATTGAAGCTGGTCTGTGTTCGGTGAACGTGGAAGGGGTCAACGTACGTGTGTACAATTCCTTCGGATGGATGAGTTTCAGCTCATGCAGGTAGTGCAGTTGTATGCCACTGCGTTGCCGGTACGCGGGTTTCGGTGAGCCTTGGATCACTGTCGCTTCCATGGTGATACGCCGTGGTAACAGTAGTTCATTCAATGGCTCTCTCGGCATGGTGTACACATGCGGTGCAGGCACGGTGGATCCCTGGGTTGTTTCCTCAACAGGCGCATCCTCTTCTTCTTGGAAAAGCATGTCCGGCATGGGATGGAGGATATTCGGCTCAACATGCGGTAGCGCGTGCGGCACTTCCACGGAAGGATCCATTTGTTCACTCCCGTCCTGGTGAAGGATCATGCCTGCCAGAAGTACGATGATGACCACCGAGATGATCCATGCGCCACCGGTGCCTCCGCCGGTCCCCGGCCGCTGCAGCTTCCGCGCTCCAGCGATGGCGCCAGGCATGGCAAGCCCTTCGGCGGCTTCGGCCAGCAGGGGGTCTTCCGCGAGATGCAGTTCCACCCCATGCTCCTGTTCATCCGGCAGATCGCCCTGCAC
>JAEZCB010000058.1 GCA_023412755.1 Bacteroidota bacterium | reverse complement strand
TTCCGGCGCAGGAGGCCTCCACCACGTCCATGACCGAAGCTTCCAAATGGAACGGAGCGGCCACCTCGAATTCCTGCACCAGGCTGCCACAGCCGGTACCGGTACCCGATACCGTGACCATGTATGTGCCAGCAGTGAGTCCATCAAGGGTGACCGTGCCGGTGGCGTTCTCCACCAGATCGATGGTGGCCCCGAAGGGGTCCGTCCAATGGATGTCCGCAACGCCATCCGCGATGGTCACTGCGGCCGCACCTGTGGCATCACCGCTGCAAAGCACATCGGTAACACCGAAAGCCAGCGGTGTTGTGGCGTGTAGAAGGAAGCGCGGTGTGGCCGCATCATCGTCCGCATCGATCTGGAAACTGTAGCTGCCACCATTGTTCAGCGGGGTGGTGATCCCCGTGTGCAGATCCTCCAGGCTGAAGCAGGATAGGCCGCTCATGCCAAGCATGGTGGCGTTGATGGTGTACGTTCCGCTAACGGCCACATCAGCGGTCACTGGAATAGTGATCCCCGCATCGTGAACACCATGGAACTCCATGTGCATGTCCTGATCGGAGCCATTACGCAGGGCGATCTGTGGCGCATCCGGGTGGGCATAGACCAGCTTGGGCACGTCCATCTCATCCAGGCCTGGCGTACCCATGCCGAAGACGATCAATGCTTCATCACTGTAAGGGTTCAAGGCACTGCTGATCTTCAGCGATACGATCGGTACGTTCACCTGCTCCAGCCCGCCAAAAGACCCACCTGCCGGGGCCGCCACTTTGTCCGATTCAAGCACCGTGGTGGTGGTGGCCGGGCCTATCGCCTTCAACCAGAAACCCTGGCTGCTGCGAATGATCCCATCCGCGGTGCCCTGGCCGATGCCCATGGCCCATGCCTCATTGTTGCCGGTGGCTGGATTGTATACGTAATAGAGGTTCTGCACATCGGCACCACGATCGATCGCGGTGAAGTCGATGGCGCTTGGCAGCGGATTGCTCACCAGGTTGAAACCATCCACGGAAGGATTGCCAGAATCCGTCCAGGTAACGGGTAGGTTCAATGGGTTCTGGGCCACGCGTGGCACGCCCGTAACGTCCACAGTGAAAGGAGCCGTGCCCCCGAGTGAATCCCCGCTCCAGACGGCGTACCCCCTGCCTGCGGCCAGCGTTGTGGCACTGCTTTCAACACCCAGAAGGCCATCATTCACATCAGACCCGGGCACGGCCTCATCATACCAGCGGATGCTTGGCCAGTAGACGCCGGGTGGATCGAAGAACTCCGGGAAATGTGAACCCGGGAATCCAGCCGTGATGAAGTCATCCATCCATTGGGCTACCGTGGCCCCTTCCACCGGGCTACCCAACAGACGCCAGTTGGTGGCACCACCAGGTATGTAGCGCTGCTGCGTAATGTCCCCGCTGTAAGATGCGCCTGACTGTACCACGCCCAGCCTGCCTGTGCCATCCGCATCGCTCACCAATGTCACCGTGGCGCCATTGGCATCGAAAACGCCCTGCTGTAACCGCAGACTTCCCTTGATGTTGATGATGCCTTGGGCGGCTGTACCGGCCGGGGTATTCACCGTAAGATCGTGCAACTGCAAAGGTGACGTTGCGCTCAACGTTGTAGCACTGCTTCCAGCGAGTGCCAGCGTGCCCTGGTTCGCGGTAAGCGTACCCTCGATGGAAACGGTATTGCCGTACGCCGTAAGTCCGAAACCGGAATTGAGCACGAGCACACCACCCGATGCCACCGTGATGTTGTTCACGCTGTTGTTGGTGGTGTTGGTCACGGTGAAGCCGCTCTGCACAATGATGTTCGCCGCTTCATTGATCAATGCAGGGCCAGGTGTACCGCCTGGGAATGGGCTCCAGATCGGATCGGTCATGTTCCCGCTGGCCTCGCTGTAGTAGTTCCGCGGACAGGTATTGCCGTGCAATTCCACATTATCTATGGCCCATACTTCGCCGGCCGCATCGTTGGTCGCTATCACACGCAACTCCACGCTTTCCGTTCCCGCTGGCAGATATATCACCACGTAGGAGTATCCTTCGGATGTCTGGTTGCCACCGGAGGATGGGGTAAAGGTCACCGGCGTTCCCGCCGTGGTGCTGGCCACTCCGGTGCCCGTTGCGTAGCCCCAGCGCGCGTTGCCCGCCGAGGCACCCAGACCCACACCGGTTATGGTGATATCGGCCGTGGCCGGAAAACCACCACCATTCACATTGGCGAAGAATTGTACCTGATCATCCAGTTCATGGCCATTGCCAGTGGTGGTGGAAAGGCTGGCCACTCTTGCGCGGATCGAAAGATCGGAAGCATTGTTGAGGAACACGGTACCGAGTTCCAGCGTGGCCGTGGCGTTGTTCACCTGCCAGGAAGCGCTCGGGCTTAGGATGCGTTGGTTCGGTGGGGTATCTCCCGCACCCTGGGTGGTACTGATGTTGGCTCCGCCTGTGACGATGGACCAACTGTCATTGCCTCCGCCATCGAAGAACTGTCTTGCCAGCTGCACATCCTGTACCTGGTCATTGTCCACTATGGTGAGCGTTTGGGTGCTTGGCTGCCCTACGGTGGCAGCATCACCACCGGTCACGTTCTCCATGCCGAAGGACAGTACCGCATTGCCATCGCAGGTGCTGTTGTCCACCAGGGTAAGGGTGATCGTTTGTGGCGTGGAACTGCCTGCCGGGAAAGTGATGGTCTGGCTGGTGAAACCGCCCACCAGCGAATTGTCCCCACTGGTCAAAGCCACCAGCAGACTGGTGGCCTGTGTGGCACTTGGGGATGTGATGCTCACCGTAACATCTACGGTGCCTGCGGCTTCGCTTACGGATTGGGTGGCTTGTGCGAACTGCACAGTAGTATTGCTGGCGACCGGTGTTACCGTGCCTCCTATCGCAAGATCATTACCCGCAAGCCGGCCTAAAGCGAAGGTGCCCGTGCCAGCGGATGCGCCCCATGCGTACAACCGGAAGGTGACCGTGGTACCGGGCTGGATATTCTGCAAGGCCGCGATGGTGGAAAGATCGATCTGGGGTTGAGCCGCTCCGTTGGCCTCCGAGCCTGTATAGTTGATGGTGGACCCGATGTCCACTCCTGTGGTGCTGAACCCATCCAGGCTGTAACGCCACTGGAATGCGTTGGGGCCGGTACCGGAGCGGCGGAAGTTCGCATCCAGCGTGGACAGCGAGACCTGATACCCGGCCTGCGGTGCGATGGAGAACTGGAAAAACTCATTCAGGCTCACGGCGGTCGCCAGCGAGGTGGACTCGAAGGCATTGGCAGCGAACGCATGGTTAAGGCTGCTTGCATTGATCCCGCTTCCCCTGCTGAGGGGACCAACAGTGACGTTGGATGCGGTGGTGGTGGCCGCCACCGTTACTTCATTACCGGCATTGCCGTCCAGTTCCCATGCCGCCACCTGTGCCCTTACACCCGTGTGCAGGAAGGCCAAAGTGAGCGTGATGAGCGCGATGCGTGCGTGAAAGGAGGACCGAAGCGTAGAAAGCTTCCTCATATGCTATGGGTATTAGGTTTTGTCCGTGGAGCGGGAATGTTACTTCTCAACCCGATAAAGTTAAGTGCGCGTATGGCCGCTTTCCAAGATCGTATGGCAGGATCCCAGAAACATCAATCGCGCATGCGCATCCGATGGACGTTCTTGCCAGGGCCGACCTCAAAGCTGGCTTTGCTGAAATCAGGTGGGCCGAAAGCCCCCATCACATTGTTGCTGAAGCCATACGGTTCTTTGGGAAGGCCGAACAGGCCAGTGTCCATGGCGCCACTTTCATTCACATCATGGAATGCCTTGATGGCATAGGTGCCAGGGGGGATGTTTTCCACCAGAACACGCACCGGATCTTCTTTCGCAGGTATGGAGCGCTCCATGCACCCCTGCAAACTTTCATAGGCCACCTGCCCCCGGCAGATCGCCAGCCGGATAAGACCACCCGCATCAGGCCGCGTGGACTCCACATGGAGTTCCAAGGTAGCCTGGGCTTTGAGGCCATGAGCCACTGGCAACAACAGAAGCAGAAGTACCACACGGATCATGCGAAGGAGAACAGCATCCCTGATCATTTGTTCACGGAAGTGCCACATCCATTCGTATGCCACAGGGAACCTGCGGGCCTCACTTTCAAAGCAGCCTTCAATGACCTCATGTATTCCAACTTGGCTATTTCCACAGCACCCAGCCTTTCTGTGAACGGGTTGATGTATTGGGTATCGAACAGCATGAAGCCACGCCCGCGTAAATGATCCACCAGCCCATGGAACGCCACCTTGCCAGCGTTGGGCCTCCTGTTGAACATACTCTCCCCGAAGAACGCGGCACCAATGGCCACACCATAAATGCCACCAACAAGCTCCTGCCCCTCCCACACCTCCACACTATGCGCATGGCCGTGTTCGTGGAGCAGCAGATACGAGCGCATGATGCGCTCATCGATCCATGTTTCTTCCCTTGCCGCACATGCCCTGATCACCTCTTCGAAAGAGGCATCCATGGAGATCCGCCATTTGCCGGATCGCATCATGGCGGCGGTCTTGCGGTCCGGCCTCAAGTCCTGCAGGGGAAAGATCGCCCTGGGATCCGGATCATGCCAATAAAGTCCACCATCCTCATGGGCCATTGGAAAAAGCCCCATGGTGTAAGCTTCGATCAGTATTTCTGGCGGTATGAAGTCCATCAGCGGATGCCGGAGGACTTAACCACCCGCATGGCCTCCCGCTGCCCACCATTCTCCAACACCAACAGATAGGGACCATCGGCCAGGGACCCAAGATCCTGGAGCGTAATGGTACCCTGCTGAACATGTAGTGATCGTCTGGCAAGGGCTGTACGACCGGCGATATCCACCAAAGAAACATGCAGCAGGCCTGTCATGGACGTGCGGATCTGCAATCGATCCTGGAACGGCAGCGGGTATGGTAAGAGTGCCTGATCGGACTCCTCATCAACACCAATGGAGAGCAGGAGCAGTTCATGGGCGGCCATGAAGTCCGGGATCCCGAAGCCGAGCTGATCTTCCGGCGCAGAATAATGCGAAGCACTTGCCCGCACGGCCTGCATGATATCCGCTGCGGTGCGCTCCGGATGGAGCTTCCACAGACATGCCACCGCCCCGGCCACCAAGGGCGCGGCGAAGGATGTGCCGTTGATGCCATCGATATAGTCTCCGGCCACGTTGAGGCCTATGGTACCCCAACCCATTGCGGAAACATCGGGTTTCACACGGCCATCCGCACTTGGCCCATGGGAGCTGAATGGTGCGGGTTGGGCCTCGGCACCAACGGCGCCAACAGCCAGTATATCATGCGCATCCGCTGGTGCACTTAGGTAGTACCAATCGTTCTCTCCGGAATTGCCGGCACTGGATACCGGGATCATGCCCTTGCTGGAGGCGATCCCCGATGCGATGCTGATGCGGGTGGTAAGGCCATCCAGGTCCGCATAGGCATGGTCTTGTGACGGATCATCGAAGCGTGTGTAGCCCAATGAGGTATTCAGGATATCGCAACCCAGACTGTCGCATAATTCCGCCCCGGCCACCCAGTTGTCTTCTTCCACGATGTATTCGGAACCCACAGCTTCCGTGCGGACCAGCACATAATCCGCTCCAGGCGCAGTACCAATGAGGTGATCTGGAAAGATCCCCGCCATGCAGGAAAGCACACTGCGGCCATGCCAGTGTTCGGCATACACGTTACCTCCGGGCTGCACCATATCCCGCACATGGACGATCCCATCGCGATCGCGCAACGGCCCGAATACAGGATTGATGTCCACACCCTCGAAACCCGAATCGAGCACACCGATCAACATGCCTTCGCCCAGCGACAATTCATGAATCAGGTGCACATTCATCATGCTAACCTGTATGAGCGACGGGCCATACTGGAGGTCGCGTTCGGAAGGCGTCAATGGGAATTTATCCGGAACGTCGCCCTGCGTAACAGTGGATCTGGTCTGCCGCACCTGTTGGACGAAAGGCAGCTCCGAAACCGCCTGCATGATGTCCGGATCGCTGGTGCGGATGGTGATCGCATTGAACCACTTGCTCTTATGTTGAAGTTGCACTTCACCCAGCGCCAGCACGGCCTGTACATAAGCGGGATCCACCGGTAGGTCCAATTCATCCAACGCTATGCCTTGTACCAGCCTTCGCTGGATGGCGCGCGGAGAAAGAAAGGCTTCCGGCTGATCGAGGGAATAAGGCGTACCATCCTTATCGGTGAACTGGATCCAATAGGTATCGGGCGAGGTTTGGCCAAAGCCGGCGAACGGGAGCAGGAACAGGTATAAGATGATCCCGTGGCGCATACCTCAATTGCCGTATGCCACCATCACCATATCGAACCGAACGGACCTTTCCGGCACATTAGGGCCAACACTGTCGGCCTCGCGGAAGAACCAATGATGCTCGATCATGCCAACACCCAGCGCGTACCGTTCTTCGAGATCGCGTGTAAGCACGAAATTGGGTGGCACCGTTGTGCGCACGGCCATGGTCTTCTCAAAGTTGTGACCGGAAAGCTGGTACGGTTCGTCCACATCGCGCGCGGCCACCAGGAGTTCCGGCTCCGGACTGAGGCTGTTGGTATCCCATGTCCTGCCCTCCCGCACAGGGAAAGAGATCTTCAAGCGCCGGATATCCTCTTCTGTCATCTCCAGGCCGGTGGTGGTTCTGGTGGCGGTCCAGACATCACGGATCTGCCATTCCCCATCCGGCTGGAGAATGAAGCGTTCTATACGCATGGATGGTCTTCCGCCGGGATCGGTGTAGTGGGACGCCACCACCTGCCGCAGCCGGTAGCTCTTGGTCTCATCCACATTGAACGTATCGTCCCGCCAGGCGGAATCCACCTGGTATTCCACCCAGGCCCCCACCCTGTCCGGGAAATATTCATACCCAGGATCCGCAGGCTTTGCCGACTCCCTTTTGGAACATGCCTGCACCAGCAGCGCCAGGAGCACGATACACGGAATGGGATCTTTCATGGTCTCTGTTCTTTCCGGTCTATGAAACCGCCGCCGATCACATCGTCACCATCATAGAAGACGGCACTTTGCCCAGGAGCGATGCCTGCCACGGGCGAAAAAAGATCCACTTTCACCCGTTCACCATCCATGGAAATGGTGCTTGGAGTGCCTTTGTCCTTGTACCTGATCTTCGTAACAGCATCCAGTTCACCTACCAACGAAGGTACTTTCTGGAAGTTCGGCCGGCGCACCCACATGCTCGTTCCATCCAGATCGGCCTTACGCCCCAACACCACGGTATTGGTCTCCGGCTGAATGTCCGTGACATACATGGGTTCCCCTGTGGCGATGCCAAGGCCTTTTCGCTGCCCTATGGTGAAGAAAGGGTATCCATCATGCTCGCCGATCACTTCCCCCTGGGTATTCAAGAAACGCCCATGCGCTAGTCTGGCCGTGGCCTCTGGTTCCCGGCGTTTCAGGAAGCCGCGGTAATCGTTGTCCGGTATGAAACAGATCTCATAACTCTCGCTCTTGCCTGCCAGTTCCGGGAAACCGCTATCCAGCGCCATCTGCCGGATCTCGCTCTTGTGGAAACCGCCAATGGGGAAACGCGTTCGGGCGAGGTTCTTCTGCTCCAGGCCCCACAACACATAACTCTGGTCCTTTAAAGGATCGAGACCTTTTCTTACCACCCACCTTCCAGGACCAAGGGCATCATTCTCATCCAGCTGCCTCACCTGTGCATAATGGCCCGTGGCGATCAATTCACAATCCATCATGTCGGCACGCTTCAACAGTGCCTCCCATTTGATGAAGGTGTTGCAGAGCACGCATGGATTGGGTGTGCGGCCAGCCAGATATTCGCTGGTGAAATTGCCGATGATGGCCTCGCCGAATTCCTCCCGTATATCGATGATCATATGGTGGAAGCCGCGTTCCACCGCCATGTTGCGGGCATCGTTGATGCTGTCCAGATCGCAGAAGCCGGTGATGCGTTTTCCTCCGCTCGCCTCGGCATAATCCCAGGTCTTCATGGTGACGCCGATCACCTCATACCC
>JAEZCB010000132.1 GCA_023412755.1 Bacteroidota bacterium | reverse complement strand
CCCCCCCCGGGGGCCGGGGCCTTGGGGGGGGCGGCCCGCGTCCATTTATAGGGCAGCAGAGGTGGCAGCCTATGCAGGGCATGACGCTGTTGAATGGAAAATTTTTGGAACATCTTGGAACAGTGGGCTTTGCGATGGTACGGCGTTTACCTTTGCGCCATGACGATACGTCTTTTATCCGCCGCGCTGGCGATGACCATCCTCAGCGCCTGCAGCCAGGGCCAAAAAGGCCGTGTAGAATTGAAGACCGAGATGGATTCCGTGAGCTATGCGATCGGATCCGATATTGGTAACAATTTCAAACAAAGCAACCTCGATGATGTGAATGTGGATGCCCTGGCCATGGGTCTCCGCGATGGTCTCGATAGTGCCAGCATCATGTCCGATGAGGTGCTTCAGGAAGTGGTGCAGGCCTATATGGTGAAAATGCAACAGGCACGCATGGAGGACGAGCGCAAGCAGGGCGAAGCGAATATCGCTGCCGGTGAGGAATACCTTGCTGAGAACGCCAAGCGACCGGAGGTGAAGACCACCGAAAGCGGGTTACAGTATGAAGTGATCGAACTAGGGACAGGGCCCCGCCCCACTGCGGAAAGCGAGGTGAAGGTGCACTATACCGGCCGCCTTACCGATGGCACTGTGTTCGATAGCTCACTGGATCGCGGAGAACCAGCGATCTTTCCTGTGAACAGGGTGATCCCCGGTTGGGTGGAAGGCATCCAGTTGATGCCCGTTAGCTCCAAGTTCAAGTTCCATATTCCCAGTGAACTGGCCTATGGTGCTGGTGGAGCACCTGGCGGACAGATACCCCCGAACAGTGTTTTGGTCTTCGACGTGGAATTGCTGGAGATCGTGAAGTAAGCGCGGCTTTATGAATGAAGCGGGATCATGTCCATCATGGTCCCGCTTTTTCATTCGGTCTTTTGTGGTGGTTCCGGTAGCGGCATCCAATGGCTTACTTCTTTGAAGAAGCGATTGCTGCTTCCCTCGCCCAGCCAGAAATGCGGACTTTCCGTGTGCCCGGTCTTGCTCGGATTCTTCAGGAAAAAATCCCTGGCGAAGCGCATGATCACCACGTTCCGCGTTTCAGTGGCCCCTGTCTTGCCAGGCAGATAGACACTGTTGTCCGGCAAATGGCAGATCACCCTTTCCCCATCCTTTGGAAGACCTTCGGATACCGCTATCCAATGCACCATGCCGGCGCAAGATAGCAGCGGATCAGCCGTTGAGCATGGGTAGTTCCGGCCCAAGTACAAGGTCAAGCAGGTCCTTCACGGCCGCCGCTGCCGCTGCTTTCAAATTCTCCGGTGCATCAGCGAACATCTTGTCGGCTTCTTTCTTCACCAGATAGCGCAACAGATCATCATGCACATCCAGACCTGAAGCCGTGATCCGGCCATGATCGCCATGGTTCCACTGCCAGAGCAGCCGCAGGGCCAGCCGCAGGGATGACCTGTCATGCATGCGGCCACCTTGGATCACCCATCCGCGGCCCTGTCCGGCCTGCACCATGCTTCTCAGTGCGGTGCGGATCATGCCCACGAGACCCTCCACCGATATCTCTCCTTCCGGACGGCGGATCAGGTCGCTGGGTTCGATCGTGTCGTTACGCTGGTAGTAGAGCTGATGCGCGCGCGGCATGCTCTTGTTGTATTCGATCATGGCGGCATTCACGGTGCCTTCATGCACCACCATGGTACCATCATATCCATCCACCGCTTCACGCTCCTTGTCCGCCAGCATCTCCAGATAGTTCAGCTTCACCTTTTCTGGATCAAGAGGTGGTAACACAAAGGAAGGTGCGCCAATGGCATGGCAGCTCCGGCGGTGGCAGATGCCAACGATGTGCAGGCCAAGCATGCGCAGGAAAGGCGCGTTCATGCCTATACGTTCCCGATCTGGAAGTGTAGGGCGGTCCTTGCCATGGAACAAGGCGATATGGTCCGCGGCATAACCTTGTGGATCCACGGACAGGCCTGCCGCATGATGCATGCATTCGAAGAGGATCTCTTCCGCTTCCATGGCCGCTGAAATGCTGTCTATCATGATCGTGGCACGCACGGTTCCGCGATCCACCTCCAACTGTTCTTCCAACGCATCGAAGAGTTGCGCCCATAGACGTGCCTCCAGATGGGTTCGCACATCACGCAGCACCAGATGGATACCACCATGCTCCTCGATCAACACCCGTCCGCAATTCATGGCCAGCAGAGCCAGGTCGAAGAAGGCCGCTGGTACAGGTGCATCCTCATAAAGCACGGCGCTTTCCAATACGTTAAGCGGCCGGGGCACCACCATGAGCCGGGTGCGGGCACGCGGGTTGATCCGCACACGATCCCCTTCCGAGGATAGGTAGGCCAGGTCCCGGCGGGCCGCCCGTTCTATACTGCGGTGTGCGCGCAGGATGCTCCAGCCATCGGAAGGTGTGAAATTCCAGAGATCCGCCACATAGCTTTTGGCTCCGGCGTTGATCCCATTGACGATCTCCGAACGTGTGGCACCACCAATAAGCTCTACGCGCCGTTCAAGCAGGTGTTCTGGGATCTCCACGTTCCAGACCCCTTTCCTGATGTGTGCGGTCTCTTCCCGGAAGTTGATGTTGCCTTTGGCAAGTTCCAACTGGTGCCGCTCCCTTTCCCGCAAAAGATCCGATCGGCGCTTACCGAACTCATCGCACAACAACTTGATCAGATCGCGGACCTCAGCTGTGATCGTCCTTTCTTGTACGGTGGCTATCACTTGGGAGCGTGTGTTGGATGAACTTTGGATCTTCATCGGCGAATAACAGAATATCATCGACGAATGCAAAGGTAATGCATCGTGTCGCCGGGCGCCAGAGGTAGTGCATGGTCCAGGTCCACCCCACGCATCCTGATCCGAACAGGTATCCCTGATATCAAGGTCTTACATTTATCGCCCTTCATCCGGCCATAGCCACAGGCACGCGCCATGGAACGAGCATTGATCATACCTCTATTCGCCATGCTGGCAACTTCCGCTTCGTCCCAGACCCGGGCGATCGAGTACACGGAATTCGAATTGGACAACGGACTGCACGTGATCCTGCATGAGGACCACAGTACTCCCATAGTCGCCGTTAGTGTTATGTACCATGTGGGTAGCAAGGATGAGGATCCCACGCGCCGCGGCTTCGCGCATTTCTTCGAACATCTGCTTTTCGAAGGATCGAAGAACATCGATCGGGGAGAGTTCAGCAAGCATGTGGAAAGGGCTGGAGGGGTGCTCAACGCGAACACCAGCGGAGATCGTACCTATTATTATGAAGTGTTGCCAAGCAACCAATTGGAGTTGGGGCTTTGGCTGGAAAGTGAACGGATGCTCCATGCCAAGGTGGATCAGAAGGGAGTGGATACACAGCGGGAAGTGGTGAAAGAAGAGCGGCGCCAACGGTATGAGAACCAGCCTTATGGCAGCATACTCATTGAGGTGCTGCGCCGGGCATACAAGCAGCATCCATACCAATGGCCCACCATCGGATTCATGGAAGACCTCAACGCCGCCAGTGAACAGGACTATCAGGAGTTCTACAAGCGGTTCTATGTGCCGAACAATGCGGTGCTCGTGGTGGCTGGCGACATCGACCCTGCACAGACCAGGCAACTTGTGGCGAAGTATTTCAATGAGATCCCCCGGGGGGGCGAGATCAAGAGGCATTCCATAGTGGAACCACCTTTGGGTGGTGAGGTACGTGATGTGATCCACGATCGCATCCAGCTGCCGGCCGTGGTGCAGGCATATCGCATCCCAGCCAACGGAACACCGGACTTCTATGCCGTGGACATGGTGAACAGGCTCCTTTCCAGTGGCAACAGTGCGAGGCTGAACCGCAATGTGAAGGACGAGCAGCAGAAGGCCATCTATGTCGGTGCATTCAGCCTTCCTTTTGAAGATCCCGGATTGGCGATCATGTTCGCCATAGCCAATGCCGGTGTGGATCCCAAAGAACTGGAAACTGCCATGGATGCCGAGGTGGAGCGGATCCGGAAAGAGCCCATCAGCACCGATGAGTTGGCCAAGTTGAAGGCTCAGCTGGAAACGGAAGCCGTGCATGACAACAGCCGCGTTTCCGGAGTGGCACACAACCTTGCCAATGCCAAAGTGATCCTGGGAGATACCGAATTGGTGAACAAGGAGATAGATCGCTACCTCTCACTTACCGCGGAAGACCTGATGCGCGCGGCGAATACGTACTTCGTTCCGGAGAACCGCGTGGTGCTCCATTACCTACCACTAAGTGAAAAAGTGAAATGATCCGCAGGCTGGCACCTTTGGTCCATGGTATCCGCCTTGGTGCGGGTATGGCCGTTTTCCTGCTTCTCCCAACCATAATGATCGCACAGCTCGATAGAAGCCGTCCTCCCGCTCCAGCACCGCCACCCGTGGTGCAGCTCGGCAAGTATGAATCATTCACCCTGAGCAATGGCATGCGCGTGATCGTGGTGGAGAACCACAAGCTGCCATTGGTCGGCATTCAGGTGAGGTTCGACATACCGCCAGTGGTACAGGGTGATAGGGTCGGCTACGTGGAGATGCTCGGTGAAATGCTCACCGCTGGTACCGGCCGCCGCACCAAGGTGATGATCGATGAGGAGGTCGACCGGCTGGGGGCGCAGCTCATGGCCACCAGCGATGGCGTCTATGCCAGCGGCCTGAAGCGCAACCTTACTCCCATGTTGGATATCCTGCAGGATGTTGTCACCAACGCCACCTTCCCGGACAAGGAGTTGGAGCGCGTACGTACGCGTTTCCGCTCCGCCGTGAAGCAACGGAAGGATGATCCTGATGCCATAGCTGAGGCAGTAGGCCGTTCGGTGACCTTCGGGCGCACACACCCTTATGGAGAGGTGATGAGTGAGAAAAGTCTGGACATTGTGCAGCGTGAACAATTGGAAGCGCATTACAAACGCTTCTTCCGTCCCGAGAACGCATACCTGGTATTCGTTGGCGATGTCACGCTGAAGGAAGCGAAGGATCTGGCGAAGAAGCATTTCAACAAATGGAAGGTACCAGTGAACTATACAGTGAATGAAGATGGTACCGAGACAGTGGAAGGTTTGGGCGTGGTGCGCATGTTGGATAAGCCAAAGGAACCCAGCGGCAAGCGCCGTGTGGTTATGGTCGACCGTCCGGGAGCAGCACAATCGGTGATCCGCGTTTCCTATCCGCTGGACCTGCAGCCCAAGGACCTACGTTCGATGAATGCCCAGGTGATGAACACCATACTTGGTGGTGGTGTGTTCAATGCGCGGCTCATGCAAAATCTGCGAGAGGACAAGGCATACACCTATGGCGCTTATTCGGTGCTGGAGGTGGATCGCTCCAATGGAAGCTTCACCGTATCCGTTAGCGTACGCACCGAAGTAACGGATAGCGCCGTAACAGAGATCCTCAAGGAGTTGGATCGCATGCGCTCCGCGCCGGTAACGGAGGAGGAGCTGGAGCTGGCGAAAAGTTACATGGCCGGCAGTTTCGCGCGTAGTCTGGAGGATCCGCGCACAGTGGCGCGTTTCGCCCTCAACACCTACTTGAACGATCTGCCTAAGGACCATTACGCCACTTACTTGAAACGGCTGGAAGCGGTCACCACAGAGGATGTGGCTTCCGCTGCCCGGGCGTTCATCCACCCCGACAATGCCATCATTTTCGTCGTGGGAGACAAGGAGCAGATCCAATACAAGCTTCCCGCCCTGGCCGCTAATCCCAATGCCCCCATCCTTGAGCTGGATGAGAATGGCGAGATCCACAGGGAGGAATTGCGACCGGTGACCACGGGTATTTCGGCGGAGAATGTGATCGACAACTATCTGCGTTCCCTGGGTGGGCGTGCGGCCATCGAGAAGCTGGGTAATGTTTACATGCGCATGAGCAGCAGCATCGGTGGCATGGCTGTTACCGTAGAACAATGGCATGGCACCAATGGCCGCTTCCGTTCAAAAACAAGTGCGGAAGGCATGGGGGTTCTGCAGGAAGTGGTCTACGATGGCTCTCGGGCTGTGGGCCGGTCACCCCAAGGCGAGCAGGAGTTGATGGGTATCGATCTGCTGGATGTGAAGGCGAATGCCTTGGCGGTGCCGGAGATGACTATCAATGATCATGTTGAACGGATGAACCTCAGCGGGATCACCGAGATCGATGGTAAGGAAGCCTATAAGGTCACCATGAGCACGCGGGCAGGCACAACGGTGTCCGACTACTATGCCGTGGATGGTGGCCTCAGGTTACGCCGCGTGGATCAGAAGTTCGTGATGGGCCGCCCCATGACCATCACCACTGACTATCACGATCACAAGGCCACGAAGGGTGTGCTTTTCCCCCGTAGGATAGAACAGGGCGGAGGGCCGATGGGCGAGATGGAGCTGGTGGTGGAACAAGTAGAGGTGGGACAGGATCTGCCTGCCGACTTCTTTGAGACTGGGTTGACACCGATCTCTGATGAGGAGGAAGGACAATAGGTGATTTCAATGCAGGGTATGGATCCGGGTGTGGCTCAGGCACACTAGGCTACCGCGTTCAGATCTTCCCTTTCCTTGGGCGAGGGGAATTAGGTGAGGCGGTTTGAAGCCACAGCGACATTCTGATACTCGGATCCGAATTCAACTCTCCTCCATCACCAACATCATATACTTCCCTTCCCGCTCCGGATCGGGAACGAACCACGCAGGCTCGCCTCTCGGTGTGCGGCCCATTCTTGCGCCGGGTACCGGCGGTTCATCCGCACGGATCACGCGCTCGCTGTTCTTGCGGCCGTGGCCATTCAGCACGCTGTTGATCGTTTCGATCGGGTAGGTGCGCTCGGGCATGAAGCCGCTTGCGCGCAGTTCCTTGCAGGTCTTTTCCAGCGCTTCCAGGATGAATTCGACGTCCTCTTCGGTGTGCGCGGTGGTGAGGAAATGCGGGAAATCCAGCACGTGTACGCCGTGGTAGCGCATGAGCATGAAGAAGAGCTCGGTGTAGTTGACGCTCTCGTCGTACTTGGTCTTGAATGCGCTGCCGAAGGTGACCCAGCGATAGGGAAGTTGGTATTGATCGAAGAGGCCATTGGCGCGTTTGACCATCTCGCCGGTCATATCGTTGAGGCGTTCCTGCAGCGCAGGGCCTTGTTCCTTCATATGCACGAGCGCGGCCTTCATGGCGGCCAACGTCAGCGGGTGTCGTACGAAGGTGCCGGCGAAGTAGGTAACGCCCGATGGCGGTACGCTGTCATCGCCGAACTGCCATGGGCCACCGTCGAGTGCATCCATCCAGGGGCGGCTGCCGATCATGGCGCCCACAGGCATGCCGCCGCCGATGACCTTTCCGTACGTCCCGATGTCAGCCTTGATGCCGAACAGTGCTTGCGTTCCATTCGGGTGCATCCGGAATCCGGTGATCACTTCATCGAAGATCAGGGCGGTGCCATGCTTCTTCGTTATCTCGCGCACTTCGCGCAGGAAGTCCACGGGACGGAATTCCATGCGGCGGCTCTGCACAGGTTCCACCAGCACCGCGGCAGCTTCGTGGCAACGCTCGCGGATGATCTGCAGCGACTCGGGCGTTCCGTAGTCGAGGATCAGCATGTTCTGCACGGCTTCGGGCAGAATGCCGGGCGCACCTGGATAGCTCTTCTTGCTCTTGCTTCCGCGGATGATCACTTCATCGTTGATACCGTGGTAGCTTCCACTGAAAGCGATGATCAGGCTGCGGCCGGTGACGGTACGCGCCATGCGCATAGCGCCCAGCACCGCTTCGGATCCGGTGTTGCAGACCGCAGCGCGTTCGGCTCCGGTGAGTTCGCAAAGGAGCTTGCTCACTTCGCCTGCCAGCGGGTGCATGGGACCGATCTCGATCCCTTGTTCAAGTTGCTTGTGACACGCCTCCTTTATGAAGTCGGGCATGTAGCCGAACATCGAGCTGCCGAAGCCGCTGAGGATATCGACGTATTCGTTGCCATCAAGGTCCCAGAGGTGGCAGCCCTGACTGCGATCCACCACCACCTGGTAGGTAAGTTCCTTGGTCTGCGGCTTGA
>JAEZCB010000056.1 GCA_023412755.1 Bacteroidota bacterium | reverse complement strand
CCGCTCGATCCTGGTGGAGCGGCAGGCGGAGGGATCGACCTTGGAACAAAAAAGCCGGACCAACGGGTCCGGCTCCTTGATCACTGTATGGATAGACGATCAGTAGAACTTGGCACGCTCATCCTGCACGCCCATGGATTCGCGGAGCGCATTGTAGAGGTTGCCTTCGGCACGTGAGCGCAGCCGCTGCGCCATGGTGTTCTTTTCCGCAGCAATGTCGGCAGGTTCCCCAGCTTCAGTCTTGCTGATCATGTTCACCACATAAACAGCCTGCTCACCACGCAGCGGGTGGCTCACATCACCTTCCTGCATGGAGAAGATCTTGCCGATCACCTCATATTCAGAAAGCCCTCCAGGAAGCGTGAAGGTGTTGCGGGCCAGATCAGTGGCGGTCTGCAGGTTCACGCCGAGCTCTGAGGCCAGGGCATTCAGGTCCGTCTTGCCCTGCATGCGCTGGGCGAGATCTTCGGCCTTCTTCTGCTTGATCACTTCCTTGGTGAACAGCTCGCGCACATCCTCAAGACGCGGAACGCCTTCGTTGCGGATGCCGGTTACCACGGCCACCACATAATTGTCACCAGCATCCAGCGGTTCGCTCACTTCACCGACCTCGGCACGATTCACGAAGCTGATCACGCTGCTTGGAGATTGGATCCCTGAAATGAACCGCTGATCAGGCCGGAAATCCTCCACCGTCACCATATCCAGACCCTGTTCCTCCGCGGCCTTTTTCATGCCTTCCACATCACCATTATGGCGAAGGGAAAGATCATTCGCACGGCGATAGACCTCCTTGAATGTAGCTGGCGAAGGCCGCACCGAACGTTCGATGGTGACCACCCTACGCTCCTCTCGCTCACGCTGACCAAGCACCTCTACGATGTGGAAACCATAAGAGGTCTTGGCAATGGTGATGGCGCCCACTTTCTCATCGAAGCTGGCCGCGGTGAATTCAGGTACCATGCGTGTCTTGTCGAACCATTCGTAAACACCGCCGGTGCTTACACTACCGGGGTCATCACTGAATTTGGTCACAAGGTCCTCGAATTTGCTGCGGTCGCGCTTCACCACGGCCAGCAGGCTGTCCGCACGGCGGCGCTGTTCATCCTCTTCCTTTCCCTGGGTGCTGAGCAGGATGTGGCGAACACGCGCTTCGGGCACATTGGCAAGCTCCTTCACCTTCACAAGTTTCAATGCATCACCTTCCTGATAGGGGCCGATCACCTCGCCGACCTGTGCATTGATGATGCGCTGATCGGTCTCCTGATCCGCGGTGCCCTCCGTATAAGGAGTTACGGAATATGTGCGGGTATCGCTGTTGGTGACAACGAAGAGGGAATCCTTGTTTGTGTTGGCGAATTCCTCACGCAGTTCGGCCATCATGCGCTGTGTTTCGGCGCGGTCCTCCTGGGATGGTGTTACGGGGAACATAACGTATTCGAAGCGGCGGCCGGGCTTTTGCCTGTAACGCACATCATTCTTGTGTTCGTTGTAGTAGCGGTTAAGCTCACTGTCGCTCACCGTGTACAAGCTGTCCGGCTCACTATCGTAGCGCTTGGCAACGAAGTTGAAGCTGGCCTTGATGTTCTTGTTCTCGTGATCATCACGGGCCTGGGCACTGTTCACGTACACGCTCTTCTTCACCAAACTGGTGTACTTGCTATACAGCCGGTTCTCCATGATCCGGCGCTTTTGGATCTCATGGTAGACAGGTGCGTTCATTTGCACGGAGCTGAAATACTGTTGCAGCGCCTGGCGATCGGGTTGCCCATCAGGCCCCTGGAAATTCTCGTTCCTGAAATCCGGCAGAATGTTGTTGCCGAATCGGATATCGTCGTACTCAGGTTTGGTTATGGCGAAGCCGGCATCCTGCACCTGCTGCAACATCACCCGCTCCTTCACCATCTCGTTCCAGACGGAATTGCGGACCTGCTCCTGCATCTGGGCGGTGACCGGTTGACCAAAATCGTTGCGGTAGCTTTCGATCTCGTCATTCACGCGGCGTTCGAATTCCATCGCGCTGATCTCTTCGCCACCCACGGTGCCGAGCACCGCATCACGACGGCCCATGCCGCCCTGGCCGATGAAATCTCCAAGGATGAAGAGCACCAATGCTCCACCTACCAGGATCATGAGTAGGCCGCTGCGTTCGCGGATCTTGCCAATAACTGCCATTTGCCTCTGTTCGTAAGGGGTGCAAATATAGGATCCAGCCCTTTACGGGCGCGGATCTTCTTAAGTATCCGGCCTCCTTTTCCGGAGTGGCCATAGGATCAACGGGAAAGAGGCATGATCCGTACGCTTTTTCCCGGCATTTTGTACGCACCGCTTTAATGGCCGGTCGCCTTGTATTCCAGGCGTACTCAATCTTTCGTGAAGCCTTTCTCGGCATCCAGCACTTCAAGCCTTACCAGGTCTATCCGGCTGTGTGCCACCTGTGCCACGGTTATGCGGAAAGGTGGTATTTCCAGCACATCGCCCTGTTCCGGCACATCACCGGTGCTATGCAGGATGAAACCGGCCAGGGTCTCGTATTCATCACTCTCTGGAATGGCCAGATCATAGGTTTCCACCAGGTGTGATACCTCAGTCCGCGCGCTCAACAGGAATTCATTGGGTCCCAGCCGCTCCTCCACCTCGTCCGGCGTATCATGCTCATCATCGATATCCCCTACGATGGCCTCCACCACATCTTCCATGGTAAGCAGGCCGGCGGTCCCTCCGAATTCATCCACCACCACGGCCACATGCGTGCGTTGCTTGATGAACATCTGGAGGGATTGATCGGCGGGCATGGTTCCCGGAATGAAATTCACTGGCCGCATCACCGCACGGATGGTCTTGGGGTGTCGGAAAAGTTCATTGCCATGCACATAGCCAATGATGTTATCGATGGTGTCCTTGTAGATCAACAATTTGCTTAGTCCGGTCTCCGAGAATCGCTCCTGCAGTACGGGTATGGTCTCATCCACACTCACGGCCTCGACTTCCGCGCGGGGTATCATCAGGTCCCGCACCTTGATGTTGCTCAGCTCCAGCGTGTTCTTGAAATACTCCACTTCGGCGTCCATGGCCTTTTCCGCCGGTTGGGCCAGCGTAACCTCTTTAATGAACTGGTCCAGGTCCACGCGGCCAAAAGCCACCTGCCCCGGTTTGGAACGCACGCCGAACAAACGGAGCACCATTTCGCTTATGCCATTCATGAACATCATGGGCAGCCAGAGGATGACGTACAGGATCTGCAGCGGGATGGCGAAGAGGCTCAACGCCCCATTTGGATCTATGCGGAAGAGCGCTTTGGGAAGGAATTCTGCGAGCAGCAGGATGATGAGCGTACTGATGAAGGTCTGTGCCACCAGAATGAACGCTGGGTTCGTCCCGAATGTGCCCAACCACGGTTCCAGCACCTTGGCCATGAGCACACCGTAAAGCACCAGAGCTATGTTGTTGCCCACCAGAAGTGCTCCGATCAGCCGTCCAGGCCGTTTCAACAAGCCTGAGACCACCCGGGCCCATATGGCGCCTCTTTTTCTTTCCAGCTCGATGTACAGCTTGTTGCTGCTCACGAAGGCGATCTCCAGCCCCGAGCAAAGTGCCGAGACGGCGATGGAGACCAGGATGAGGATGAGATCGCTTACCTGCACGTTGGCGGCGGTGGAATGGAGGTCCGCCACAATGACAAAGATAGCCGGGAGCAGCTCAGTGGCCGTGGCGTTCCCGATGCCGGTCGTCCATGGCTTCCAGGCGCTTTCGGGTGATCCGCCGGAAAATGTACATGGCCAATGCCACAGCAGGGAAGAAGACCCAGCGCTTGCCTTCCTCCCAGCCATCCACCGCAAGTATATAGATGGCTGAAAGCCCAAGTCCTATGGCCAGGGCCAGCCAGAAGAGTTCCATGAAACGGGAGATGCGGCGCAGGATCATGGTGCCAAGGTATCATCCTGCTGGATGCGCAGTTCTCCGGTGATGCGGTGTACCGTGTAGTGGCTGAAATCCTCCGCGGCGTCCATGCCGATACCATGGATGATATCCTCGCCCCGCTGTATGCGTACCGCCTTGTCCGTGCGTACCCGGGCACTATCCTGCAGCCAGGCCAGGTGCTCCGTTTCCAGACGATCACCTTTGGTGTTCACAAAAACGACATCCTCATACACCTCCATGCGATCCTGCTCGGGAAGGATGAGGCCGCGGCGTGCCGTGAGTACGCTGCCTGGCATTCCGGCGCTATCGAAGAAGGTCATCTCCACTCCTTCGCTCATTTCCGTTCGCGGAGGTGCCGTGCGGAAGTCATCGATGCGGCCTGCCCTGAGCATGTTCTGCACGCGCCCGGAATCGGTGAAGGTGTATTCGGCCTGGAAGGTGATGCGGTCCGGCGCGGCGGCTGGCATGTCTATGGCCGCCACACGTTCCATATCATTGGTGCACGAAAAGAACATTCCCGCCATGAGCATGGCGGGAATGTGGAGCTTATGGATCCTGGCCAAAGCGGCCATGATCAATCTTTTGTGCGCACAGTGGTGTTCTCGTTCAGTCCCCCGCAGGTGACCTGGAAACTTTGCCCTTTTGAGAGCTGGTGGAAGAAGGCTTCTCCGGAAGTGGGAAACCTGGCCTGCAGGGCGCCAAGGCGCTCGTTGGCCTTATCGGCCACGTTGGGGTCGGCGTTCTTGGCGCGCTGGTAATAGTCATAAGCCAGCCAGTACACACCCCATGACTGTGGTGCTTCACAGGCACCCGCCTGGTTGTATATGGCGTTACCAAGCAACATGAGGGCTTCGCCGTTCTTCGGGTCGATCTGCAGTAACTGGTTGGCGTAGCTGCGCGAAAGCGAGGTGTTCCCGGCCGCACTTGCCACCTGCCCTGCTTTTTGCAGGTATTTCGCCTTGTCTGCACAATCGGTACACAGATCCACGGCTTCCTTCATGTAGCGCAGTGCTCCATTCAGGTCATTCTGGCGAACGAGCATCATGCCCAGGCTGTATGCACTTTCGCTGCTGGGATCCTGGCGGTGCACACTTTCGGCAAGACCGCGGTAAACGCTTTCATCGGTGCAATCCTTCGCATTGAGCACCTTCAGCAGGCGAACCTTCAGTTGAGCATCCTCCGGACGTGCCTTCACCATATCGTCCACGATGCGGCCGATCTCCGGGCATTCGGCCACGTTGAAGAAGATGCTGTTCACGTTATCCCGCGCCTTGATGAAGTACTCGCGCATGTTCTCCTTCAGAGCTGGTGAAACGAGGTTCTCTTCGATATGGCCACTGATCATGACATAATCAGAAAGCATCTGCTCCTTGGTGGCCTTTTCCTTTTGGTAGAGGCAGTAGAGGGCCTGGTAGTGACCGTTAAGTGTACCGGCCTCGCTGTTCACACCGCCCAACTCCACCGCACGTTGCATCACCTTGAAGGCGGCCTCGCAATCGTCCGGAGCATGGATCAGCATATCCAGGCCTTTTCTACCAAGGACGAAAGCCTCCTCCCCGAAATACTGGATGCGCATGTCATGCACCATGTAGAGTGAATCGATCAGTCGCTGTTTGCGTCCAGGGTCCTTCTCCTCTTGTATCAATGCTCCCAGGATCCGGGTACCATTCTGGTAAACGCCTTTGCTCCATGCCGGGCATATCTCCAGGATCTTGCGCCACGGGCCGTATGCTTCCTTGAATTCATTGCGCGACATGGCATCCTGGTACAACGAGATGTTCACCTTGCACTGTTCCGGGTCACTGCCAAAATCGCTTTGCGCCAACGCCGTACCGCTGATGAGCAGGCACAATGCGGCTATGATGCTACCGGCCGCACCCATCACTCTAGTCTCTTTTTCTTGAACCATTGTTCCCTAACGTCTGGAGTTATGGTGACACCTACGAGAATGTTGATGTACCGCTCGCGTAGAAGCCCCTGATCCGTAGTACCTCTTTCACCTGCTTCCACGCCGAAATTGATGCGGCTGCGGGTGATATTGGACATGATCGGCACCCCGATCCCAAAAGCTATGCCGATCTCCTGGAGCCGTTGATCATGTACGATCCGGTGATCCCTGTTATAGCGGATGCCGCCGCGGTAGATGGAACGCTGCCAGATGGTGCCCCCGAGCCGGTCGCCCATGGGCCTGAAGCTCGTTCCGAAGGAATAGATCTCATGTGTGGCCAATTGGGAGCGTGTGGCATGCCCCTCGACCTCGATCCGCAGATCGGTCCAATCCCTGCGCCGATGCTCCAATGCGAAGGTCCAGCGCGCATTCGTGATGCTCAGTCCGGCGCCGAGGAGCAGGGGCAGGTCCACGGAGCCTTTTGCACCATCGCGGAAAATAACGGTATCCACAGGGAATTCAACTCCCGTGGACCCGATGATGAATGTGTTCACCAGCTCAGTTCGTTCCGCTGAGAGCATGGCCGGAAGCTCCGCACTTACTCCCACAGTGTAGCGCCAAGGTGTTCGGGGATCCGCTTCGGTGGTGGAGTTTACCGGCCTGGCATCCCCGAAAACTCCGGACAATTGCAACCCGGTATTCACTGTGGGAGAGCGGATGATCAGCTCTGAAGTGATGCTTGAATTGTAATGGTTCCCTGCTTGCGGGTAATACACTTTGCGCGTTTCCTCGATCCTGCCGAAGAGGTAGTTGAGGTTGGCCCCGATGGCAAGACGGCTTCCACGGAGAAGCGTATCGTTGTTCTGCCATAAGGTGAGGGCCGTGCCGATGAAGGCCCTGTTCAACCCACCGTCGCCGGTATACTCGAACCGTACATCGCCTCCTGCTTCCGGAATGTGTCTGGGGTCACTTATCCCATAGCCTACATGTGATACTGGTTGAACGCCCAACGCGAAACCCCAGCGGTTGGCAAGCTGGGATCCACCTTGAAGAATGGAACCACGGCCAATGGGAATACCCAATGTGAGCCCCATGAGATCGGTGCGCCTGCCGGTGGCCTTCACCTCCTCCCGCTCATAGCGTAACAGCCGTGTTACCGCCCCGGTCTCGAAAACAGGTGTCCGCAGGCCGGCATATGAAGCGGGATTTACCTGGATCACACTGAATGGATCGGTGATACCCACGCCCACGCCGCCCATAAGGGCTTGCGCTACCTGGCTTGATCCCATGAGATCCCCGAGGCCATAGGCTGAATATGGAGAGCCGCTACCCTGTTGCCCCTGGGCCTTTACCTGCACCGGCACCAAGTGATGCAGCAGTGCCGAGACGGCCACGATCATGTATGAGTATCGCATAAAGACCTAGCAGGGTCAGATAAGGATGCGCAAAGATGCCACTTTTCAGGGCGCGGGTGTATCGGACCGCATCTCCGCCGGTGATGGTAACGGCCATGGATGACCTGTGTTGCCCATGGGCTTCGATCATCCCGTGCATCTCCGATACGATGCCATGATGGATGCCGGCCTGGATGGAACCCTCCGTATCGGTGCCTAATAGGGCCGGGGCTTCCTGCGGGACCACCAGGGGAAGCCGCGCGCTGTACGCATGGAGGCTGCGGGCACGCATGCTGGCCCCTGGCGAGATGGCACCACCGGCATACACACCACCGGCATCCACCAGATCGTAAGTGATGCAAGTGCCGGCATCGATGACCAGTACGGGCCTGTCAGGAAAAAGAAAATGTGCACCCACCGCATTGGCCAGCCGGTCCACGCCCAAGGTATGCCTGGTGGAATAGCTGTTCTTGATCGGAACGGATGAATCCCCCTTCACTTCAAGCACAGGTGCGATACCGCACAGCAGATCCACCACCGGGTCATCTTGCCGGGCCACGGATCCCACCACGATCGCTTCCGGGGCCGGGCCAATAAGTGCTGTTGCCAAAAGGCTGGCGTCATTGCCGGGTACCACGAAGGTGCGTACCAGCCTGTGTCCGCGGAAAAGGCCGCATTTGGTCCGGGTATTACCTATGTCCACCACCAGGGTAAGGCCAACTTCCATTGTAACGATATCTGCCTATCTTTGCGCCCCCCAAGTGAGGTTGAGCACTCGTTCGGGCAAAGTAATGGTGCCTTAGCTCAGCTGGTAGAGCAACGGATTGAAAATCCGTGTGTCCCCAGTTCGATTCTGGGAGGCACCACAAGTAAAGGACCCCGGCCGCTGGCAGGGGTCCTTTCATTTATCATGCTGCGCCAGCCAGATGCGGATCTCGGCAAGGTGCCGCTGCTTCACCGGCTCCCGGATCCTTTTGTTGGTCTCTGTGAAGTAGTGGTGCTTCTCCAGAAAATCCACCTGCAACCTGTTCCATTCCACTTCTGTTGATAATGCCCCGTAGGCACGCAGTTCCTGGAACAGGTGATCGCCGATCCGTATGAAATCGCCCCTGCCCAGGTAATCCAGATCGGCATCGCAGAGTATGCGATCCAGTGCGGTCCTGGGTGTTTGTGGAATGCTGGTGGAAAGGATCATCGCACAGACCTTATCCACCTGTTCCGCTGTGAATCCGAATTCGGGAAGTTTTCCGCGCACGATATCGCAACTGGCCTCCTCGTGCCGATCATCCCGCTCGGTAAAACCGGAATCATGGTAGAGCGCGGCGATCTTGAGCAAGGTCAGATCCTCCCCGGTCAATCCTTCGCGCTCGGCGATACCGATGGCACTGGCATACACATCCAAGGTGTGTTCCAGGCTGTGGTAGGTCCGGTTGGGCGGAAGTTCGTACCGTAGCTTGGCCAGTATGTAGGCCTTGGCGGCTTGAGGGTCCATCTGCCGTGAGGCAATATAAGGAGGTTGCGAAGATGGACCTCTACTTTTGGCGGCATGGCGCATGATCAACGGCGTACATATGTGCTTTTCACCGTGCTGGCGGTGTACATCGTGCTGCAATTCGTCTGGTGGGCGGTATTGCTGGTGCGCAAAGAGGAGACCGTTGCCCGGCTGAGCATGGAGATCGCCGCGCTGGGTGGCGATGCACCACAGGTCATGGATGCGCCAAGGGCCATGCGCATGATCGTAGGAGAGGGCGTGGTGTTCCTTGTGATCGTGCTCGTGGTGCTCTATCTCACCCTGCGTGCCATACGGCGGGATCTGGCACTTGCACGATCGCAACGGAACTTCCTGCTGGCGGTGACGCATGAACTCCGTTCACCCATAGCGGCCATCAAGCTTCAACTACAGACGCTTGCCCGCCCCGGTCTGGATGGCGATGTTCGGGAAGAACTCCGGATGCAAGCCATCAGGGAAACGGACCGGCTGGCCATGCTCACGGAAAAAGTACTGCGCACCACGCGCTCGGAGGAGCGCGGCCAGGAGCTTGTGCTGGAGCGGCTTGATATAATGGCCTTTCTGCGTGATGTGCTGGAGGTCGTCACGCCACAGCTGGCCCCGGGGCATACCGTGCTGATCGAAGGACCCGAACGATGTGAGGTGGTCACCGATCCAGATCGGATACGCACCATATTGGAGAACCTTGTTGAGAATGCGGCCAAGTATACTCCCGTTGGCACCACGATCACCGTGGAGGTGGTGGGGCGGCGCGAGGGTTGGAGATTGTTGGTGCACGATGAAGGCCCAGGCGTGGAGGAGGGGGAGCGTGAACGGATCTTCGAGAGATTCTATCGTAGCGGCAACGAGGAAACGCGCCTTGCACGCGGCACCGGCCTTGGTCTTTATATCGTGAAACGAACGGCGCGCGAACTCGGTGGCGACGCCTGTGTGAAACCCCGCGAAACACGCGGGTCTATCTTCGTGGTCTCATTCCCGAAACATTGATGCACAGGACGAGAACGGTGCTCATCATCCTGGATGGTTGGGGCATCGGGGCAGGCGATCGCACAGATGCGGTGGCGCAGGCGGATACGCCTTTCATGGACATGTTGCTGGCCACCGCGCCGCACGCCAGATTGCTCACCGATGGCATTAATGTGGGCCTGCCACCAGGACAGATGGGCAACAGCGAGGTCGGGCATCTGAACATCGGTGCGGGGCGGGTGGTGCATCAAGATCTGGTAAGGATCGATATGGCCGTGGCCGATGGTTCTTTGGAACGTGATCCTGTACTGAACGCTGCTCTGGAACAGGCCTCACAAGCGGAACGACGGCTGCATTTCATCGGCCTGCTTTCCGATGGCGGTGTGCATTCCATGCGAACCCATCTTGAGGCGCTCTGCCGTATCGCACACCGCCGTGGGCTGAAGGATGTTTTTGTCCACGCCTTCACCGATGGAAGGGATGCGGACCCCAAAAGCGGCAGGGGCTACATGGAAAGCTTCCTGGCGGCCACCAGGGACACCCATGTGAAAGTGGCCAGTGTGATCGGCCGGTACTACGCCATGGATCGAGACAGGCGGTGGGAACGTGTGGCCAAAGCATATCGCATGCTGGTGCATGGGGAGGGCAACATGGCCCCGGATCCATTGACCGTTTTCGATACGAGCTATGCCGCTGGCATCACCGATGAATTCATAGGACCGCACCTGATCACCGGAGCGGATGGTGCGCCGCTCGCAACGATAAGGCCAGGTGATGTGGTGATCTGCTTCAACTTCCGGACCGACCGCTGCAGGGAGATCACTCTGGCACTCACACAACAGGAGTTTCCGGAGCATGGCTTGAGACCGCTGCCGTTGCACTACGTGACAATGACGGAGTATGATCCTACTTACCGGGATGTGCAGGTGCTCTTCCGCAAGGATGATCTGCGCATGACCTTGGGTGAAGTGATCGCTGAACATGGCCTGGAACAGATCCGGATCGCGGAAACCGAGAAGTACCCGCACGTCACCTTCTTCTTCAGCGGCGGCCGGGAACGGCCATTCCCTGGTGAATCGCGGATCATGCTTCCTTCACCCAAGGTAGCCACCTACGATCTAAAGCCGGAGATGAGCGCACCGGACATCGCGAATGCCATCTGTAGCGAATTGAAGAAGGGAAGCACGGATCTGGTGGTCTTGAATTTCGCCAATCCGGACATGGTAGGGCATACCGGGGTATTCGAGGCTGTTGTAAAGGCGGTGGAAGCCACGGATCGCTGCACGCGTCAAGTGGTGGAATGCGGCCGCGAAGCTGGTTATTCCTTCATCATCATCGCGGACCATGGCAACGCCGATAAGGCGCTGAATGCGGATGGTACGCCCAATACGGCCCACAGCACCAACCCAGTACCTGTGATCCTGCTGGATGACAAGGGCTTCGGCATCAGGGATGGCATTCTGGCGGATGTGGCCCCCACCATCCTGGATCTGATGGGCATTGAAAAGCCCGCCGAAATGACGGGCTCCTCGCTATTGGTAAGGTGATCGGATCACCAACTATTCCGGAGGATGGTCAGGTAGCCTTTATACGGCTCCTCGTGCATATCCACCAGGATCTCGTAGAAATAGGTGCCATCAGGAAGATCCCTTGCTCCCCAGTTATTCTTGTAATTGCTCGCTTCGTGTACAAGCGTTCCCCAGCGATCGAAGATCCGTACCGTGTTCCGCAGGTAGGTTATCCCTTCGATGTCCCAGGTGTCATTCACGCCATCGCCATTGGGTGTCATCACGTTGGGAATGACCAACTCACAATCAACGATCACATTGATCGTGGTCTGTGCGGAAGAGCCGCATGGATCCGAAGCCGTCACCGTATAACTGGTGGAGCCGGTAACGGGTACCCAGACCTCGGGACCGGTCTCATCCGCATCATGGCTCCAGCTGTAGGAGATCTGGTTGTTATAACCACCGGTGGCTTCCACCGCGATCAGCAGGCTGTCCGCAGCATCGCATTGGATGAAGTATTCCGGATAATTCACCCAGATCTGGGGGGCATCGAAGATGATGAAAGTGATCTCGGCATCGACCGTGCGACCACAGGCATCGGTGTAACTGCCAACCACCATCACGTGCTCGATCTCCTCTCCGATACCGTCATTCACCGGTGCGAAAGGCAGTATCACATTGGCCTCGCCAGCGGGGATCAGCACATTGCCGGGGAACTGGAAGTCCTGGCCAGGTAATGCAGGTCCGAAGAAGGCGAAGTCGATGGTGATGTCGCCTTCGACCCCGGCCGGACGTACCACATTGATCTGGGCCTCATCACATCCTTCGGCCAGGGAGTTGGAGCCGATCAGGAACATCTGAACGGGGGGCAGTTCAAGCAATCCCACCTGGAATTCTGCTGTAGCGGTGGTCCCGCACGTATCGATGAAGGTGGCCGAATAAGTGGTTAGTTCAGTTGGGCTCACCGTGATGGTGGCGCCTGTGGCTCCATGTGCCCAGTTGGCATCGAATGGTGCGAACCCACCGGTGAATGTCGCGGTCAATTCAAGCTGTTCACCACACTGGATATTCGTATCGTAACCGGTAGCCACCATCGGCGGTGGATCATCGATCAGGAACTCGAACTCGTTGATGATACCCACATTGGCACACAGCGATGGCGAGGTGATCGTTATGATGACATTCTGTGGGCCATTAGTGTTCGCCGGGAAGAACATTTCCACCTGTACTTCCGTCTCATTGGCGGCGAAAGTGATCTCTTCCGGGAAATCCGGAGTGTAGTCCACACCGGCCACCGCGCTTCCGCTGATATCGAGCTGGGCGGTCAAAGGAACATCCACAACATCACCTATGCGCTGGAAGGTCCAGATCACTGGTAGGCAGCTGCGCAAGATGGTATTTGGCTCACCATCTGTTCCTGGAATGAAATTAGGCCCTTCGGCAATAGCCGGAACAATGGGTGTACTGGCGAAGCTGCCTGCCTCCAGAAATACGCCTGAGTCGAAACCAGAATCCACCGCATCAGCAATGGCCAGTTTGATGTGGTAGGTCTCGCCGCATATGACTTCTGACCAGGCGGTAAGAGGTACGGTCAGGCCATTGAAATCGATGACCTGTTGGGGGATGTTATTCACAAAATAGACGCTATTCGCCTGCCAATTGGGGTCGGCATTATCGCAGTTCGTGGTGCTTGAGGAAGAGGATGATCCTGAGTTCAGCGTATTGATCCCGATCGGCACATTGGTGTTTGGCACCAGTGCGATATTTTTCGCATTGTTCGAGAATGGACCATTGATCCCTGGCCCGCTCAGGAAAAATCCAAATACATCATTGTAGTTGGAACAGGTGAAAGACTGATACTCATTGGAGGCGAAGATGAAATTGAAGCGGATGGTGTCACCAATTGGGACAAAATCGAACTCCAAGATCGAGATGTCATTCATGTTCTGGCCACCGGCCAGCATGGAGAGGTCCGGATCGCCACTTTGACCAGAGCCACCGCCGAAGCCAGTTGAAGAAACCGGGATCGTAGTGACATTCGTTGTTGCCAGAACAACCCCTCCGGCCAATGGCACAATGGCATTATCGGTCGCTTCGAATGAGCCTATGCCCGGCTGGCCTCCAGGTACGTTCGCCTGGCCATTGTAGGTGACATTGGAGATCTGGACGCCTTGCCCTACGAGGACATCCTCCACCAACTGCTGGGGAGACATGCTGTTGTCCACTGTCACTTGGGCAAAAGCCCCGCTCGAGAGTACGGCCACACTGGCCAAGGTTAAGATCCAGTTCATCCTGATGGCTCTCATGCTAGCTTCGACTTATGATTCTTTGGTACAAGGGGTCGCCGCTCTGCGGTCGATCTTGTGAATGACTGTGTTCCTGTTGAATTGGTTGCCTTGGAAGATCATTCATCACAGACCAATGATTCTTCAGCCCGGCCAAGATACTCACTTCCATCATTGCTCCACACTTCCCTGCAGCACGGTCACGTGGCCGTAGCCTTCCATGGATGGCAGGTAGTGGCCTTCGATCTGGTACTTGTACACGTACACGCCCAGGGGCACTTTGGTACCGGCCATGGTTCCATCCCATTGGTCCTGGATGTTCTGGGA
>JAEZCB010000048.1 GCA_023412755.1 Bacteroidota bacterium | reverse complement strand
CTTTCGAACTCACCAAGCCCATGCTCGACGATATCCGCGAGGATATCGAGGAAGGCCGCGACCAACAGGTGCAGGCTGTGCTGGCCGAGTTGCACGCGTCCGACATCGCGACCATCATCGATCGGCTGGATGATCAGGAGGCCGTGCACATGTACCGCCTGCTGGATCATGAAGAGGCGGCCGAAGTGCTCTTGGAGCTGGACGAAGAGGTCCGTGAGCGGCTCCTTCGTTCACTCACCAGCCGCGAGATCGCCGAGGATGTGCTCGAGCACATCGATTCGGACGATGCGGCGGACGTGATCGCAGAGCTTCCCGAGGAGAAGCAGCGCGAGGTGATGGCGCTGCTGGAGGACGCCGGGCACCGCGAAGACATCGAAGAATTGATGCGCTATGAGGAAGGCACCGCGGGTGCGCTCATGGCGAAGGAACTCGTACACGTGCGATCGGATTCCACCGTGGCAAGGGCGATCATCGAGATGCGGCAACAGGCCAAGGAGGTGGACCATGTGTACACCATCTATGTGATCGATAAGGATGGCCGTCTCTTCGGCATACTGCCGCTGAAGGAACTGCTCTTCGGCGCCGAGAGCACACGCACGCTGATCAAACACATCTGCGATACGGATGTGGTTTCGGTGACCACTGATACGGAGGCGGAGGAGGTGGTGAACCTGATGAAGAAATACGACGTGGTGGTGCTGCCGGTGGTGGATGGTGACAACAAGCTGATAGGCCGGATCACCTTTGATGACGTGATGGACGTGATGAGCGAAGAGGCGAGTGAGGATTACCAGCTGGCGAGCGGTATCAGCGAGGATGTTGATGCGCTGGACAAGCCCCTGGTGCAGGTGCGCGCACGGCTTCCATGGCTGCTGATCGGGCTCGCGGGCGGGATCCTTTCATCGCGCATCATCGCACAGTACGAGGACCAATTGCTCATCGATCCGAAAATGGCCTTCTTCATGCCTTTGATCGCGGCCACGGCAGGGAACGTGGGTGTGCAGGCATCAGCGATCGTTGTGCAGGGCCTGGCATCCGGCCGGTTGCAGGGCGTGAACATCTTCGCTCGGCTGTGGAAGGAGCTGCGTGTGGCACTATTGACGGCGTCGGTCTGTGCGATCCTGATCTTTGCAGCGAACCTGGCCTTCCATCAAAGTCAGGCGCTCACATATACGGTGAGCATCGCGCTCTTCAGTGTGATCCTTACAGCGGCGATGTTCGGCACGTTGATCCCCTTGGGCATGGACCGTTTGAACGTGGATCCTGCGCTCGCCACCGGACCATTCGTGACCACCCTGAACGACATTTTCGGTATCCTCACGTACTTCACGATCGGCCACTTCATGTACGACATGTTCATCTAGAACGTGCGCATCGCGATCATCGATAATATCCACTTCAAACTTGCGGAAATACTCACTTCCGCCGGTCATGAATGCGTTATTCTGGATGAATTGGAAGGTGATGAACTGAAGGATGCGTTGAAAGGTTTCGAGGGGATCGTTGTTCGGAGCAGGCATCTGCGTCGAGCGCTGTTGAGCGAGGTGACCGATCTGAAGTTCATCGGCCGTGTGGGGGCTGGTGTGGAGAACATCGACCGCGTGTATTGTGAGGAGAAGGGGGTGAAGCTGCTGAGCGCTCCGGAGGGCAATCGCGATGGTGTGGGTGAGATCTGCGTGGCCTACACGCTGATCCTGATGAAGCACATGATCCGCGGCAATGACCAAGTGCGCAAGGGCCTCTGGCTGCGGGAAGAGAACCGCGGCAGCGACCTGGAGGGGAAGACGGTGGGGATAATAGGATACGGGAACATGGGCAGCTCGTTCGCGGAAAAGTTGAAAGGTCTTGGCGTGCGGATCCTCGCCCACGACAAGTACAAGCGCGACTTCAGCGGTGGTCATGTTCACGAGAGTTCGTTGGATGAATTGCTCGCCGAAAGCGATGTCATCAGCCTGCATCTTCCACTGAATGATGAAACGCGCTACTTTGCCGGGAGGGAGTTCTTCGGCCGGATCTCCAGGCCGGTATACTTCCTGAACACCTCACGCGGCGCTGTGGTGGATACCGAAGCGCTCATGGATGCTGTTGATGATGGCAGGGTGCTCGGTGCCGCGCTGGATGTGCTGGAGTTCGAACGAAGCGACCTCAGCGGACTCGATCACTCGATCAAACCACATGTGCAACAACGCGTCTTCAACAGCGATCGGCTGCTGCTTACGCCGCACATCGCGGGGGTCACACATGAAGGGGCCCGCAAGATGGCGGAGATCCTTGCCCGAAAGATCATTGAAGCATTTCCGAATGAATGAACGCACCCTCGGGGTGGCGCTTGTGGCGCTGCTCCTGAACAGCTGCACCGTGCAAGAGAGCATCAACACAGAAGTACATGGTCACCGCGGTTCGCGCGGGCTGCTGCCAGAGAACACGATACCCGCATTTCTTCGCGCGCTAGACCTGGGCTGCGACTTCATCGAACTGGACGTTGTGCTTACGAAGGACCATCAGGTGGTGATCTCACACGAGCCATGGATGGAACCAACGATCTGCAACGACCCACAAGGCAATGAGATCGCCGATGGAAAGGCCCACAACATCTACCGGATGACATTGGCGGAAGTGCAGCGGTACGATTGCGGCAGCAGACCGCACCCGAAATTCCCGGAGCAGGAACAACTGGCATCCTTCAAACCAAGCCTGCGCGAACTGGTGGAAACGGCGGATGAACACGCGCTACTCGCCGGTCTTATGAATCCCAGTTACAATATCGAAATAAAGAGCGATCCCCAATGGTACGGTGAGTACCAGCCGGAACCCACGGTGTACGTGGAGGCGGTGCTGGCCATGATCGATTCAGTGGGGATCGCTGATCGCTGCATCATCCAATCGTTCGATCCGGCGATCTTGGAAGAAGTACACCGGCAGGCCAAACACATCAAGCTCGCGTTGCTCGTGGAGAACGATCAAGGCCTTCGATCGAACCTGGAAAGATTGACGTTCACGCCTGCGATCTACAGCCCGAAACACACGCTCGTGGACAAGGAGTTAGTGAAGGAACTACGCAGGCTCGACATGGAATTGCTCGTGTGGACCGTGAACGAACCGGAAGAGATCCGCCGCATGTTAGACCTTGGTGTGGATGGCATGATAAGCGATTACCCTGACCGGGTGATCGCGGCGATCGAGGAGCGGGAGTGATGGGGTAAGCTGCGTATCTTTGAATGGCATGACAACGCGCGAGAAGAAAGCTGAGATCGCGAAGATCCTCGAATATGTGCCTGATGCCATCGTCGAGGATATCCTGCATTTCCTCAATGAATTCCGATCGCTCAGCCGGGAGGAACAGAAGCGGCAGATAGGTTTGAAGCGTATCCTATCCGAAAAACGCGAATTGCTCCTAAGGCTTGCCAAATGATCTCCCTAAAAGGAGGCTTTGGCGATCCATTCGGAGATCGTGGAAGAGACCGGAGGCGCGGATGGCGTTCGTGATCAAGGAAGCTTGGAGGCCGCACTTGCGCGGCCATTTGCCACTTTCGTTGGCGACGACCTTTATCCGGACCCCATATCGAAAGCTGCTGCGATCGCGGAAAGCGTCCATCAAGAACCATCCATTCGTAGATGGCAATAAGCGCACGGGATACATGCTCATGCGACTGATGCTCATGACCTACGATCTCGATCTGATCGCTGGGGACGATGATGAATACGAACTAGTGATCCGAATTGCGACTGGTTCCATCGAATTCGAGGGTATCAAAGGCTGGCTTGAGCGTGTGAACAAGGTCTAGTGCAACACGAACCGCGCCGTCACCCGGCTGCGTTGTTCCACCAGCACCTCCCGGCCTTCGGTCAATTTAGCCAGCGTGGCATCATCATAATGACGCACGGTGATGAGCTCGCAGTGCTCATTGTACCGTACCTCGTAATCCTTCTTCAGCACCTCTATCAGGTACCGTGCCCGGGGTGTATCATCGACCACCACACTGAAAGCCACCGCACTGTTCTGCATCATCTCTATCGTCACGCCATGTGACGCGAATGCCCTGAAGATCCCGCTCAGGTTCTCCTCCACGATGAAGCTGAGATCCGCAGGAGTGATCGAGATCAACAATTGTCCCGGTTTCACGATGAAGGATGGGATCAGCGAATCGTTTTCGCTGCGGTCATCGATCGTGCTACCAGCCGCTTTCAGATCCACGAACGAACGCACGTAGAGTGGAATGTGCTTGCGTTGCAACGGCTGCAACGTACGCGGGTGGATCACGCTCGCACCGAAATAGCTCAACTCGATCGCCTCGCGGTAGCTGATGTGCGATAGCAGCTTCGTGTCCGGGAAACGTTTCGGATCGGCATTGAACATGCCCGGCACATCCTTCCAGATCGTCACGCACTCCGCATCCAGCAGATAAGCGAAGATCGCGGCGCTGAAATCCGATCCCTCTCTACCCAATGTGGTGGTGAAACCTTCCGCGGTGCTCCCGATAAAACCCTGCGTTACCACAGGGAACTGCACGGGCTCGCCTTCCTCATTCGCCCGGAAGGCATCCTTGACCAGCTCCGCGCTTTTCTCCCAGTCCACCCGCGCTGCGCGGAAAAGGGGATCGGTACGGACCAGGTCACGCGCATCCATCCAGCTGCAGGCGCCGAGCTCCTCGCTCAGGTAGGCGCTCACGATCATCGTGCTCCAGAGCTCTCCGAAGCACACCACCTGATCGTAATCGCGGTCCGCATGTTCTGTAGGTGTGCCTTCGAGCAGCTCCTCCAACTCCTCGAAGCTCTCGTACAGCCACGCCTCCACTTCATCGAAGCCGGGTACGACCGCCATCATGGTCTGGATGTGCTGGTTCCGCAGCTCCTCCAGCATACCCTTCACTTCCTTCCCATCGCGCCACGCCCAAACGATCTTCTCCAGCGCGTTCGTCGTTTTGCCCATGGCGCTCACCACCACCAGGATGTCATCATTCTGGAAATGGCGCAACACATTGGCCACATTCCGCACACCATCGGCATCCTTCACGGAAGCCCCACCGAACTTGAAGACCTTCATTGATCAGTCGGAAGCCGGAAGCCGGAAGTCAGAAGTCCTTCCGTCACGACCATTCCAACTGCAAACATCTCAATTCATTTCCACTTCCGACTTCAGACTTCGGACTTACGACTCAGCAAAGCGATCATCTGATCGCGGTACAACCTCCCATTCAACCACTCCCTGCTGACCTCCGCCCCAAATCGCTCATAGAAGCGGATCGCATCCACATTCCAATCCAGCACCTGCCACAGCAAATGGTGATGTCCGTGCTCCACCGCATGGGCAGCGCACGCCTTGAACAACTTCTCGCCCACACCTTTTCCCCGCACCGCAGATGTCACAACGATATCCTCCAGATATAGGCACCGCCCCTTCCATGTGGAATACCGATCATAACAGAGCGCCATCCCAACGATCAGAACATCATCTGATCGTTTGATCATCTGATCTTCTGATCCGATCTCGGCCACCCACCCCACCCACAAGGGCTTCTCCCCAAAACCGGCCTCCAGCATCTGCTCTTCCGTCACCGTGACCGCCGACGGTTCCCGCTCGAAGACCGCCAGTTCACGCACAAGTTCAAGCATCCGCGGAACATCCTGCGGCTCCGCCCTGCGCACCGTCACTTCCATGCGCCGAAAGTAATCTCCTATCACATCGCACCTTCATTCATCCCGGCCTATGGAACCTCAACGAATTCAACTGATCATTGCCCATACCGATCCGCCAACAGCGCCCGCTGATGGTACAGGATGAAGTTCCTGCCACATACGAGCGATGCGATCATCAACAGGAAGACCAGGGTGATTGTTCTTATGTACATACTGCTCAGATCACCTACTCAGTGTTTGAATGTACACATACCTGCAGAACTAGCCGCTCCGCCCGCTTTCTCCCGATATTTGCAGCGATCACATCCATTTCCATCGGATCTTTCACATGACACGTATCACCACCCTAGCCGAATTCATCGTAGATCGCCAGGCGGATTTCAAGTATTCCACCGGTGAGCTATCGCGCTTGCTCACCGCCATCCGCCTTGCCGCCAAGTTCGTGAACCGCGAAGTGAACAAGGCCGGTCTAGTGGAGGACATCATCGGTGCCGCGGGCAACGAGAACGTACAAGGCGAAGAACAGCAGAAACTCGATGTGGTGGCCAACAGACTCTTCATAAACGCCATGCGCAACCAGGGCGAATGCTGCGCCGTGGCCAGCGAAGAGAACGAGGAGATCATCGTGTTCGACAATGAGCTTTCGAAAAAAGGAAAGTATGTGATCATGATGGATCCGCTCGATGGATCCAGCAACATCGATGTGAACGTTTCGATCGGCACCATCTTCAGCATCTACCGCCGCCTCGATCCCAACACGCCCGTTTCAAAAGCGGATTTCATGCAGCCCGGCAACAAACAGGTGGCCGCAGGGTATGTGATCTATGGCAGCAGCACCATGCTCGTGTACACCACCGGCCACGGCGTCAACGGCTTCACGCTAGACCCGAGCGTGGGTACCTTCTGCCTCAGTCACCCGGACATGCGCACACCCGGCGATGGCAAGATCTACAGCATCAACGAAGGCAATTACAACGACTTCGATCCGGAGGTCCAGAGCTACGTCAATCACTGTCGTAACCAGCGCATGAGCGCACGCTACATCGGAAGCCTCGTCGCGGATTTTCACCGCAACCTGCTCAAGGGAGGCATTTACATGTATCCTGGCACAAAAAAGAACCCGAAGGGAAAGCTACGTCTCCTTTACGAGGCGAATCCCTTAGCGTTCATCGTGGAACAGGCTGGCGGTATGGCAAGTGATGGCAGACAGCGCATCATGGACATCGTGCCAACGGAACTGCACCAACGCACACCGCTCTTCATCGGCAGCACCGCCATGGTGAAGGAAGCACTCGGTACAGCAAAAGGCGCGATCGCCGGTTGAGCACTTCAGGGCCGGGCGCGGGTACCCTACCGATCCCGTAGGATCCGGTGCTAGTATCGCAGCACGAAATGCTCCTTCGCCTGCTCCTTCCGCAGGAACACGACCCCCATCTGATAAAGATCGATGGTCACAGTCACCTCAGGCATCGCTTTCACCTCCTCCCAGGCCTCTTCCATGCCACGGCTCCAATGGATGTCATCCAGTACCAGCACAGTGTCATTATGCGACTTGGACAGGCATTGTTGGAAATAATCCAACGTAGGCTCCTTTGCATGGTGTCCATCTAGAAAGGCCAGGTCCAGGCGGTCTATCTTCTGGAGTACTTCGGGCAGGCGGGTGCGAAAGCTGCCGAGCACTGGTATGATATTCTTCTGTTTCAGCGTCTCGAAATGGTGCTGTGCTATGCGCGCTGTCTGGGGGCAACCTTCGATCGTATGCAGCCGGCCCTCATCGGATCCCATGGCCAGATAAAGCGATGAGATACCGAAAGAGGTACCCAACTCCAATACCTCTGTAGGACGGAAATACCTTGCCAACCGGAAAAGCATCTGGGCATGTTTCGGTTGTTTGGATGAATTCCGCGTGATGTCCGCGACCCGGCGGATAGGTAGATCGAACATTTTCGAGCCTGCACCCAGATCATTTACCCGGATGGTCTGTTCACTGCGCATGAGTTCCTCGCGCAACTTCTCTATGGAAGCTGCCACCGGCGGTGGATCACTTGGGCGCAGGACCTGCGAGATAAGCTCGTAAACGAAAGGACTATGTACGCCGTGGCGGGTGCGTGCTTTTACCAGATGGCCCAAGTAACTGCCGATCTGTCTTAGATGTTCGCTCATCTGCTTCCGCCGCTGATGCAGCGAACGCGAAAATACCGGTGGCATTGCTTTGATATGGTAAGGCGGATGTAGGATATGAGGCAGGTGATGTTAGTTGCAGGAAAGAGTCTGCCGAGGCTGAAGCAAACCTGCCGCTGGATCGCGAAGCTGAAGATATTCCACCTTTCACTGCAAGTATGACCACTATCATATTCCACTTATCAACAGCCCCTCACATTTGCATCGTGCTTCGCGCCACCTGCATTACGATCCTTCTGGTCACAGGGCTCACGCTCTTCGTTCCCGTCTGCATTCTCCTACAGTTCCAGCTGGATAAGGAGCGCATCGCACGAGAGCTATGTATCCAGCGCGAAGTGGCCGAAGAGACCCGCACTTGCCACGGCCAGTGCCACCTCACCAAGCAACTGAAGCCGCTGCAGGAGGATATCCCGCAGAACGCGCTCCCAGAGACCGTCGTCACCGTGCTGCCCGGCTTTACGGTCACAACGCAGGATCAAGGCTTCATTCGGCGCATTGAGCGCATAGTCTTCAGCCGCTATAACGCGGCCATCGCTGAAGGCCACACCGGCATTATAGAGCAAGTGCCGAGGGGTTGATGTAGCGATATGGGTTGTCACAGCCGCACAACCCTCAACCGTACATCAATCTTCTCCCGCAGTACTGCGGGACCAAATCAACCTGTCATGAAAAGGTTATTGGCATGGGCTGTCATCCTTATGCCCTCATTCACCCTCGCCTGCGATGTCTGCGGTGTATTCATGGGCATACAGCCTTACGACCGCACCAACTCGATCAGCCTCATCCACCGCACCCGGCATCTGCAGGGCTACATGCCGGTGATGGGCGGGCACCAGCATCATCATGATGAGCATGGAGCTTCCACCGATGCCACGGAACAGCACGTGCGCGACCTTCTACGGGTGGCCGAACTTCGCGCCGACATCTGGGTCACGAAACGCATCAATGTGGTAGGGGCCTTCACCGCCGCCAACAACTACCGCGCGGTGGGTGGCTACATCAACAACGATGTCTACGGTATCAGCGACCCCATGGTGATAGGCCGGTACATGCTGGTGAACACCAAGAGCAACGGCGATGCGGATCGTACAGCACACCGCGTTATGATCGGCGTGGGCGTGAAAGCGCCGCTCGGCAACTCGGCACCGCTATACCGCGGTGAACCGGTGCCCATGGAACAGCAACTCGGCACAGGCAGCTGGGATGCGCTCGGCACGCTGGAGTACATGGTGCGCAAGCAACGCAATGGCATCGCGCTCAATATGATCGGCCGCCGAAGTGGCACCGCTCCTGATGGGCATTGCATGGGCCACAGCCTCAGCACCACGCTGGAAGCTTTCCGCACTTACCAGAAGGGTGAGAACTGGCGCATCATGCCCAGCGCAGGCATCTACTACGAAGCAATGACCAACATGCTGCACGAAGGCCGGATCATGTCCGGCACCGGCGGCACAACACTCTTCACACACATCGCCCTGCGCGCATGGTATCGCAAATGGGGCGTGCAGGCGATCTATCAACCCGCGGTGCTCAAACAAATGGGCCCGCTCATGGTACCAAACAGCGAACGGGTGATCCTCGGCATCACCTATAACCTCAAAAAGAACTCATGAACCTCAACAAGCTTTTCCTCTTCGTCGCACTGGCGATCCTTTTCACCTCGTGCAAAAAGGAGACACACGCACCGCATGTGCCCGCCGATACCGCCGAGCTGCAAGTGAAGATCGGTCTCGTAAGCGGCCACTCGCATGTGGATTTCGGACACACCTTCACCGATGGTGCGGGCAACGCGATCAAATTCACCGAACTGAAATTCTTCATGGGCCACATGCACCTCGAAGGGCATCACGGCGACCAGATCGCGGCCTTCCACAACTACCACCTCTTCGATGGTGCGCACATGCACAACACCTTCCATCTCGGCCAGATGCCCGCTGGCCACATCCACTACCTCAACTTCAAGATCGGCCTGGATGAGCATGCCTGCGCGCATGATCCCCACCACGCACCGCCGCCGCTCAACACGCCCGGCATGCATTGCCACGATGTCGGCTACCGCTTCCTCAGTATGGCCGGCCGCGTGGATGTCGATGGTGATGGCGACTTCGATGGCCCCGCCGACATCGACTTCAACCTGCATTGTGGCGCCCCCGACATGCTGCGCACACACCAGTTGATGGTACACGGCGAGGTCGCCGCCGGCAGCACCCACACAATCGCCCTCGAAGTGAAGATCGAAGACCTACTCGGTGGCCTCGACCTGCGCAACAACCACATGCACATGGGCGGCGGCGAATACGGTGCGCAACTCATGGACAACCTGAAGAGCGCGATCGTGGTGCATCAGCATTGATCTATGGGTTTCCCCCGGCCGGGCTTCCC
>JAEZCB010000039.1 GCA_023412755.1 Bacteroidota bacterium | reverse complement strand
GTGGACAACCTGGTGCACATAGCCCATGGCGTGGAGGTGGGGGAGAATTCCCTGATCATCGCCAACGCCATGGTGGCTGGCAGCGTAAGGATCGGCAGCAACGCCTGGGTAGCCCCATCCGCGAGCATTCTCAACAAGAAGCAAATCGGTGAGGGCGCGTTGATCGGCATGGGCGCCGTTGTGTTGAAGGATGTGCAGGCAGGGGATGTAGTGGCTGGTTCGCCAGCAAGGTCGATAAAGGATCGCCAGTGAAAGCAGGGACCACGTTCGCGATCATCATCGCGTGCCGGAATGAGGAGAAGTACATCAGCAGATGCCTCGATTCGATCCTGGCGCTACAATACGATCATTCCCTGCTCGAAGTGCTGGTATGCGATGGCCTCAGTACCGATGCGACGCAGGACATCGTGAAGGGCTATGAACGGAAACATCCGTTCATCAAGCTGCTCATCAACTACGACCGTACCACGCCCCATGCTTTCAACCTCGGGATACGGAACACCAAGAGCGATCTGGTGATGAGCCTTGGTGCGCACGCCGAACTCTACCCCGATTATCTGGAGAACTGCCTGCGCGCCTTCGAACGTGATCCCGCGATCGGCTGTGTGGGCGGTTACGCGGTGAACGTGATGGAGGATGAGACCTCCGCGATCATCGCCGCGGCCATGTCAGCGCCTTTCGGGGTGGGTAATGCCTACTTCCGCACAGGCGGCAAAGAGGGCTATGTGGATACCGTGGGGATCGGCACATACAAAAGAGAGGTGTTCGCCCGCGTAGGTTTGTATGATGAGGAGCTGGCCCGAAACCAGGATGACGAGTTCAATTACAGGGTAACCAAGGCCGGATATAAGATCTACCTGGACCTCAGGCTAAAGACAAAATACTATGTAAGGGCCTCTTTCGGTAAGCTATACCGGCAGTACCATCAATACGGTTACTGGAAAGTGTACGTGAACAAAAAGCACAGAACGGTCACCACGTTAAGACAGCTGGTGCCCATGTTCTTCGTGCTCTTTCTTACACTCGGCCTGGTGGCCGCACTGTTCCATGTCCGGGTTTTCACTGCATGGCTTCTCGTGCTGCTGATCTATGTGATCGGCGGAACGGTGGCTGCGGCGCGCACGGGCAGGAAGTTGGCCCACATCCCGAAGATCCTATTCGCATTCTTCCTTCTTCACTGGAGTTATGGGTCAGGCTATCTCAAGGGGATCATCGACCTTCTCATCCTTGGGCGGAAGCCAGGGCAAAAGGCCGCCGCACTAACACGCTGATGGCAACGAATTAGCGGATATTTTGTGGCTCGAATGGATCGCGTGCGGATGAGGACCCTGTGGCAGAACGCCACCAACTATCATGGACTCTGGCTGCCCACCACTGCCTGCCTCTTCGCCTTCCTCATGCCCCTTTGGCAGAATGTGCTGCCTGTGGTCTTGGTGGCCTTCATGGTGAGCTGGTGGGCAGGCGCCGAAAAAAGACCGGCATTGCGTTGGAACAGCCCACTGCCATGGACCGGCATGCTTTTCCTGCTCCATGTCGTAGGCATGGCCTGGAGCACCAACTGGGACTATGGTCTTTTCGATCTGCAGATCAAGGTGCCGCTTTTGTTGCTACCCGTTCTGGGAATGCTTCGTCCGCGTGGCGTGGAGATACTGCTGCCTTTGGTCTTTCTGGCATTCGCTTCAGGGAATGTGCTTGCGGTGCTGATCGGCCTGGGGCATGTGGGCTTCACTGTGGCGGCCGGAAATGTTGATCTATCGCAGGTCTTCTTTGGCGCCTCATTCGCCATTCTCACCCATTCCAGCTATTTCTCCATGATGCTTTCCCTGGCATTGGGGGGCTTTTTCCTGTTACACGTGCATCAGGTTCTGCCCGGTTGGATAAGGGTGCTTATACCTGCCCTGCTTTGCTTGGGTATCGTACTCTGCGGAAGCAAGATCGGCTGGATCGTGTTCCCATTGGTGCTCGCGTGGGTGCTCATAAGGCAGTGGCGGGAGCGGGAAACCCGCATGCCCATACTTGGTCTGGGAGTGGCCACCATCGGGGGCATCGCACTGTTGCTTACGCTTTCTCCATTCGCGCGGGATCGGGTGGAGGAAATGATCGCTTCCATCCGGGAGAACGATGTGCGGCCAGAAGCCACCACCAGCTCGGAGATCCGCAAGCTGGCCTGGCGCGGCGCCTGGGAGGTCTCAGCAAGGCATTTTCCCTGGGGCGCCGGCACTGGAGATGTGAAGGACAAGTTGATCGAGGTGTACGAGGAACGTGGTTATCAGCATCTGGTGGAACGACGTATCAATGCCCATAGCCAATTCCTGCAGATGTTCGCCGCATTGGGGGTAGCCGGTCTGTTGCTCACCGCCTTCATCATCCTTATACCCCTCACACGCAGGTCCGCCGTGCCAGTGATGCGTCTGCTTCTCTTGCTGGCACTGCTTAATTGGGCGGTTGAATCCATGCTCGAAGTGCAGGCCGGTGTCATGTTATTCGCCTTCTTCTCACTGCTGCTATCGCGCAACATCGATCTTCGTTCCCGTGATCCCCTTCAGCCCCCCGCGCATAGATGACCATACGGTGAAGGCCGTGGAGGAAGCCCTCCGCAGCGGCTGGATCACCACCGGCCCACGGACCAAGGAGTTCGAGCGGCGGCTAGCGGCCTATTGCGGTGTACCACGCGTGATCGCGCTGAACAGCTGGACCAATGCCTGCGAACTCGTATTGCGCTGGTTCGGCGTGGGGCCGGGCGATGAGGTGATTATACCCGCCTATACCTACTGCGCCACCGCCAACATTGTGATGCACGTGGGCGCCAGACCGGTGCTGGTGGATGTGCTGGATGACTTCACGCTGGACCCGGATCAGGTGCGTGCGAAGATCTCGGAACGTACCAAGTGCATCATTCCGGTGGATATCGGCGGTCTTCCTGCCAATGTGCCCGCGCTGATGCGGATCGCGAAAGAGACCCGGGAACAATTCCAGCCGAAAGGGGAGGTACAACAGAAGTTGGGAAGGATCCTGGTGTTAGGTGATGCCGCCCATTCCTTTGGTGCACGCATGGGTGATCATCCAGTGGGCGCACAGGCGGATATCACCGGCTTCAGCTTCCATGCGGTGAAGAACCTTACCACAGCTGAAGGTGGTGCACTGGCATTCAACCTGCCATCCGCATTCGATGTAGAGGAACTATACAATCTGTTCAACACCATGAGCCTGCATGGCCAGAGCAAGGACGCACTGGCCAAGACCAGTCCGGGAGCCTGGCGCTACGATGTGGCATTTCCCGGCTGGAAGTGCAACATGACCGACATACAGGCCGCGATCGGTCTGGTGGAATTGGAGCGGTACAAGGAGACCCTGGCCCGCCGCCGGGAAATATGCGAGCGTTACGAAGCCGGCTTCAGCAATGATGAACGCTTTCTGGTGCCGCCACTCTTCAAGGAAGGCCGCACCACATCCTTCCACCTGTATATGCTGCGCATCGCAGGTGCCACGGAAGAGCAGCGTGATCGCATCATCGAAAGGATCTCCGCACGGGAGGTGAGTGTGAATGTGCACTTCATCCCATTGCCCATGCTCAGTTTCTACAAGGATCAGGGCTACAGTATCGAGGACTTTCCGAATACTTACAGGCACTACAGCCGCGAGATCAGCTTGCCGGTGTATTACGATCTCACCAACGAGCAGGTGGACCGGGTGATCGCGGCGGTGAAAGCCGCAGTGGATGAGGTGATGTGATGTGATGATCAAGCGCCTGTTCGATATCCTGGTCTCCATCATCGCATTGCTGCTCCTTTCTCCACTTTTCCTCATACTCTCGATGGCAGTGGCGGCAGGTTCACCTGGCGGCATTTTCTTCCGGCAAACGCGGGTGGGGCAGAGTGGCAGGCATTTCCATCTCCTGAAGTTCCGCAGCATGCGTCCGGGCAGCGAGGCGAAAGGCCAGATCACGATCGGTGATCGCGATCCGCGTATCACCGGTGTGGGGCATTTTCTGCGGAAGAGCAAGCTCGATGAACTTCCGCAGCTGATCAACATATTGAAAGGGGATATGAGCATTGTGGGGCCACGACCTGAAGTGCCGAAGTATGTGGCGATGTACAATGTGGAGCAACGGCAGGTGCTGGAAGTGAGACCCGGCCTCACCAGCCTGGCCAGTATCGCGTTCATCAATGAGAATGAGAT
>JAEZCB010000014.1 GCA_023412755.1 Bacteroidota bacterium | reverse complement strand
TCGGGGCGTTGAGCATGCGATCGATCTGCCAGACCACGTTGCCCACGTAGCCATATGAACGGATCACATCCCTTTTACCGGGATGGAAGTACAGGCCTTTGCGCATTACCCTGAACATGATATCGCGGTAGCGCAGAGACCATGGCCCCCAGATCGTGGTAGGCCTTATAATGGTCCATGCGCAAGAGAGGCCCGCCTTCCGTGTCACCATCTCGGTGCGCCGCTTCGATTCGCCATAGATGGTGAATGGTTTGAAATCCTGATCGTGCTGTGGCTGATATCCCGCTTCGCAAACGAATTGGGTGCTGGTGACGATCGTGTGCTGGATGGCCGGAAACCCCTTCACGACCCCGAGGAGAATACGCGTGCCCTCATGATTCTGGCGGTACGCATCCACATCCACCTTTTCCTCCGTGTCCGTGCGTGCGGCCAGATGCACCACATGTGTTGGATCGAACTCATTGAAGGCCTTACGCAGCGCCTCCTGGTCCATGATGTCCACCTCGCGCCAGTACGATCGCTGGCCTTCATCCAAAGGCGGATTCCAATCCAGATTCACCAGTGGAATACCCTTGTTGATGTAGAACGACATCAGGTTGGTGCCGATGAATCCGGATCCTCCTGTAACAAGTAGACGCATGTTCAACTTCAGCTTTCAAAGACCCCGGCCAGTTCTTTTTCCATGGAACGATGGAAGGTCTCCAGGTTGAACTTTTCCTCGAAGATCCTGCGGCCTTCCCTGCCCATGGTGGCGCGAAGTTCGGGATCCCGCGCCAGCTTGCACAGTTTCTCGGCCACCGCATCAGGATCCTTGATCGGTACCAGAAAGCCATTGACCCCCTCCTCCACCACCGAAGGGATCCCGCGCCACCGCGTGGTGACCACCGGCCGCGCGAATTGCATGGCCTCAACGAGCACCAGACCAAAGCTCTCCGCCTCGAAGTAGGAAGGGAAACAGAACACATCGCAATCGGCAAAGTACATGAACTTATCCTGGTCCCGCTTCACACCCAAGATCTCCACCCGGTCCTGGAGACCATATTCAGCGATCATGCCCATGCACTCCCGCTCGAACTGGGGATCACCCCACTTGCCCATCAGACGGAGCCGCGCATCCACACCCTTGCGGATCACTGCCTGGAACGCCTGCAACAGCACCATTACCCCTTTGCTTGGGATCATGACACCGGTGAACAGGATGATGAATGGCCCCAATCCATGGTAGGCCCTCTCCGCAACGGTGCCTCGCATATCCTCTATACCGTTCGGTACCACCACGTTCTTTTTAGCGCCCAATGCCGCCCCATCATCCGGATTCTCGGCCGCGGTGCGGATGGCCAGGGTAGGCCTGCCATAGGCCAGGCGGAAGAACGGCCTTAAAGCCGATGGCAGTTGCTGGCGGAAGGTGGATACGCCTCCTGCATGGAAGTGGAAGATGGTCTTACTGAAGAGCCAGCTGGTGGCGCAGAGCAGAACCAGATCCCGGAGCACTGGCACCATGTTGGGGCCACTGGGGGGATAGTACAAGGCCGTGGTACCATGGCGAAAGCGCGCAACCCAGATCTTCATGATGGTGGCGAACAGCACCCACACTTTCTTGAGGGAGAAGCGGCCCACACTTTCCATATCCTCGGAAAAGGCCAGGCGCACATGGTATAGCCTGATCCGGCCATACCGGCCGGCCAGCAATTTGGCGATCATAACCGCCTGCCCACCGAATGGCGGAGGCGTCTGGCCTACTACAAGGATCCGGTAGGGTGCTGGCACGGGGCGCCAAATTACCGTTCAGCGTGCGCTCCGGCAGCTGCCATGGGAAAGCTGTGGCCCATTAGGGTGAAATGGCGGTTCCATCGAGCAAAGCATAGGGTAACCATCGGGAAGGCCGCGCCGTTGGTCGAAAGAAATCATACCTGAGTGAAACCCAAGGCATGAAAAAAGGGTACAAACCGGACCTAATGCAAGGATCATGACCAGGAACTTCATACGCCTTCCGTTCGCGATCGCACTACTGCTCGCGGGCTTGTTCGGGCATGCCACCACCTACTACGTTTCGCACAACGGGAGCGATTCCAACAGCGGCACCACCCAGGGGCAACCCTGGCGGAACATTTCCCGGGTACAACAGATCATACACAGCCTGCAACCAGGCGATCAGATCCTTTTCGAAAGGGGTGGCATCTACCCTGGACGCTTGGATATTCCGAAATCCGGTACCAGCTCCCAGCCTATCGTGGTAGGGGCCTATGGTTCAGGGCCAGACCCGATCATTTCCGGCGGCGAATTCGTGACGAACTGGGTGCAGCACCAGGGAAACATCTGGAGGGCCAGCTTTGCCTCGGCGCCTAAATACGTATTGGTGAACAATGAGCCAATGACCCTCGCCCGCTACCCCAATCATGGCTGGCTGCGTAACGTGCAGGGCAGCACCACCCACATCACCAGCAATGAACTGGGCCAGCCCAACGGCTATTGGAATGGTGCGAAAATGATCGTTCGCACATCCAACTACAGCTATGAGAGCAGGACCATCAGCTCATCCACCAACGGGCAGATCAACTTCCCGGCCATCGGCACCGACCTTTCCAACAGGAATTGGGGCTTCTATATCTGCGGCAAACTGCAGGAACTGGACATGGCAGGTGAATGGTACTATGATGCCGGCACGCAACAGCTTTACCTCTGGGCCCCGAACAACGCGAACCCCAATTCCATGACGGTGCTCGCCTCGATCTATGACAAGGGCGTGGTACCCGGCTACCAGCGTTCACACATCCGCATTGAGAACCTCATCATACAGGGACAGACCGCACAGGGGATAAGCACGGAAGTGTCCAACAATGTTCTGGTGACCAACTGCACCATACGCCACTGCTTCAATGGCATCTCCAGCTCGGGCAGCGACAACCAATACATCGGCAACACCCTATACAACACGTTCGGTGCGGCCATCAACGTGTACGATCAGAACACGGTGATCGAGAACAACGAACTCTACGACATCGCCATAACACCCGGATGGGGTGAAGAGACCTGGGGGTACTGGGGCATCAACGCGACCAACACCGGTACCGTGGTGCGTGGAAACCGGTTGAACAACATCGGATACATCGGCATCGGTGTAGGCAAGAACGTGCTGGTGGAGAAGAACGTTGTGGTGAACGCACCATCCATCCTGAACGATGGTGCCGGCATTTCGTTCGACCATGCCGATGGGGCCATCATCCGCGACAACCTCGTACTCGATTGTGAAGGCGACCTGGAGAGTGTCGCCAGCAACTACAACATCTACTACCCCATCGCTTTCGGGATCTACTTCGGCAACACCTCCATAAAGAACACTATAGTGGAGCGCAACACCGTGGCACGCTGCAAGAGCGCGGGCATCCATGTGGATCATTCCATGGCCTCCACCGGCAACCAGATCAAGAACAACGTGGTGTTCGATTGTGGAGTGGCCTTGAGCATCTCGGATTTCTCCAACAACCATGGTCCTGCGGCTGTGCCTCCTTACCATGTACCGGCCTTCAACACCGTGTTTTCGGGCAACATCCTTTACTCCATCCGCCCCGATCAGTTGTGCATGAGGCAGTACCATGTGTATTCGCCCAACTGGGTGGATTTCGGCAGCTTCAACAACAACCGGTACTACAACCCGTACAACGAAATGAGCATCATGATGCAGAATTTCCAGGGTTCGGGCGTGAAGTACCACACGCTGGAGTCCTGGCAGAACACGTTCAGCAAGGATCTCAATTCCAGCCGGAGTCCGCTGCGCCTGAGTGAATTCGAAGTGACCCAGGTGCTCGGCAGTAACCAGATCGCTAATGGAGAGTTCAACTACAACGTGAATAGTTGGGGTGGCTGGCCTACCCAGGCACAGGTCACTCACAGCACCACTTATCTGGACAATGGCGCCATGAAGGTGAACTTCAACGACAATTCCAGCTACGATGTGTTCTTCCTGCACCCCAATGACTTGGCGAACCTGCAGCAGGATGAATATTTCCGTTTGAAGTTCAGCATCCAGTCCAACATGAGCGGGACCGTACGCACGGAGGTAAAGAAACAATCGCAAATGCAGGGCCCTTATGCCATGTTCGAGAAGCACGTGCCCTTCAGCCCGGAAAGGCGGGACATGACCATCTTCTTCAAGAGCGACGCGACCGAGCAGGCCCGTATACAGTGGATAAACCACCATTCGGAAAGTACCTACTGGTTGGACAATGTGAAGTTGGAAAAGGTACAGGTGGTGCCGGTGGATCCGTATACACGCCATACGCTGCTGTACAACGATGGGAACACCGCACAGACCTATTCCCTCAGCGGCTGCTGGAGCCTTATCGATGGCACGCTCGTGAGTGAAAGCATAACCATCCCCGCATTTGGATCGCTGGTGCTCCAGAAGGAGGATGAGATGCTATGCGGCCTGTCCACAGATGTGGAAGATGCCTTGGCCGCCCACGCCACCCCATTGTTCCACCCGAATCCGGTGAAGGCAGGCAACAGCCTTTTTCTAAGCACGCCCCTGGAAGAGGACATGCAGGTGCGCCTGTTCGATATGACCGGACGGGCTGCCGGTGAATACCGGCTTCGTAGCGGGGCCGTCCAATTCGACCTGCCCGCGGGGATCACCAGTGGCATGTATATCGTTCGTTCTGAAACGGCTGGCGGGCATACCGATCAACGCATCGTGGTGGAGTAGGGAGTTGATGTCCAGTTTAGACAAAGGGGTGCGAAGGCCAGTAACTTCGCACCCTTTCTTATTATGTCCGCTCCGGAACGCAGAACCATCGCTTTCGTCAATTTCACCGGCATACAGCCTGAGGGCAGCTGGCCAGCCACCGCGTCCAGTATGGCCCATGCGCTGGAGCAGGCTGGGCATGAGGTGATCCGCATACAGCCTACAGGCCCTGAAAATCCGTTGCTATGGAAGTTGATCCAGGGTCTGTACCGGATCGTGGGGATGCGGTCCCAAGGCGAGCGCCAGGAGGCCGTGGTACGCCAGCTTGCCAGATCGGTGCATGAGGCGCTCGGGGATCGTGTCCCAGACCTCATCCTTTGTTCCAGCTCATTGCCGATCCCATTCATGGAGACCAAGGTGCCGTTGACGTTTTGGACGGACGCGACCTTCAAGGGGATGCTCGGCTTCTATCCGGAGTTCTCCAACATGAGCAAGATCACTGTGCGCAACGGGATGAACTTTGAGAACATGGCCCTGAAGAAGGTGGACTTCGCCGTATACTCCAGCGATTGGGCGGCCCGGTCCGCGATCGAGGACCATGGTGCCGATCCGGAGAGGGTGCACGTGATCCCGTTCGGCCCCAATCTACCCGAACCACCGGATCGCGATATGGTGCTAAGGCATATCCAGGAAAGGAAGCATGATGAATGCCGCCTGTTGTTCATCGGATATGATTGGGAGCGCAAGCAGGGGCCCCTGGCTGTGAAGGTGCATAAGGAACTGTTGCGCCGGGGCATACCCAGCCAACTCACCATTGTAGGCTGTGATCCTCCACTTGGAACCGGACAGAAAGGCATAAGGGTACTGGGCGAGATCGATAAAACGGTGCCCAGTCAGTATGAGAAGCTTCAGCATGAATTGCGGAATGCCCATTTTCTGCTCGTGCCCAGCAAGGCTGAATGCTACGGTATGGTGTACACGGAAGCTTCCGCTTACGGGATCCCATCCGTTGGCTGCGATGTGGGAGGTGTATCCACCCCAATAGAGGATGGCCGTAACGGCCTACTTCTTTCAGCGAATGCGGCACCTGCGCAGTTCGCCGAACGGATACATGCCTCCTGGGAGGATCGCGTTGCCTATGCCGCGTTCGCTAACAGGGCCCGCATGGCCTATGATGAGCGGCTGAACTGGCGGGTGGCCGTGGACCGGCTCATCGCGCTACTTGACCGGCATTCTCCAAAACGGGTACAGACTCGGACCCAGGCCGGATGATCCTTGCGGGATTGCCCACGGCCAGATGTCCGGCGGGCACATCCTTATGCACCACCGCGCCCGCACCGATCACCGCATCATCACCAATGGTTATTGGCCCTATGATCACCGCATTGGCACCGATGTTCACCCGGTCCCCGAAGCGTGGAGAACCGGTATAGCCGCCATCTTTCGCCTTCTTGTTGCCGATCGTGGTGCTGCTGCGCACGGTACAGTCCGCCCCGAACACGGTATTGTCGTTGATCACCAGCGCCTGCCCATGGTCCACCCTGAATCCCGGGCCGATGCGTGTCTTCCATGGCAGCTCTATGCATAGGAACCATTCCACCAAAATGCGGTAGAAGATGAAGTAGGGCAGGAAAAGGATGAACGTGATCGTGCTGCGGCGCAGCAGATGTGCCAGGCGAAAGAGCACCATCACCAGGATGCCCTTTGGGTTGTTCCTATTGGACCTGAAGTCCTGGAATATGTTGAAAGGGCTCGCCATCATTTTCCTCCTTTCGGCAGCAGGTATTGGTTGATCCAAAGCTTGAGGTGTTGCGCAGGGTAAAGGACCGTGCGTACCAACAACCCGAGCGAAGTTTCCAGGGGGCCCATACCCAGGTCCCGGCATACGGCCCTTCCCTCCGCAAGTACTTTCTTCAACGGCACGCTCATGCTGGCCCCTCCCACTGTGAAATTCGCCAAAGGCGCGGGAATATAAGCGAAGGTTTCGGAAGCATCGCGATATGCTTCATAGGTCCATTTGTGATCGGCACTCACTTTCAACGCGGTATCGAACGGCCTGCCCTCATAGAAACTCCTGCGCACGAAGAAGCTCGGATGGTTGAACACCATTTCCCAATACTTCAACAGGAAGCCGGAGATCTTCGCTTTTTTCAGTGTGCGCTGGCCGTTCGGGTAGTGCAACCAGATCTCGCCATGGATCACATTGGTATGTGACCGGGAATTGGCCAGATCGACCACGCGCTGCACAGTATCCGGTTCATACCAGTCATCGGCATTGATCAAACCAACCCATTGGCCCGTGCATGATCCGATGCCCTTGTTCATGGCATCGTAGATGCCCTTGTCCTTGCCGCTTACCCAAAGGTCCAGCCGGTCATCATAGCGCTTGATCAGATCCAGCGTGCCATCGGTGCTGCCGCCATCCACTATGATGTATTCGATGTTACCGTAGCTCTGGCCCAGCACGCTCTGTATGGTACGCTCGAGGGTGGCGGCGCCATTGTACACCACGGTCACCACGCTCACGAGCGGAAGCCCCGGCCGGTCGCCACGCTTTGCACCTTTGGTCCTTCCACCACCGCTTAACATGGTACCCATATTCTAGTGAAGGGATCTACCATCCAATGACCTTTCCCTTCTTGTGATGTAACGCTGGTCGATGGCGATCGCGGAAAGCATCATGAAGAACAACGGATTGCCCTGATCGATACCGTAAAGGAACATATCGATCTGCCAAACGAAGAGGAAGTACACGATCCCTGCGAACAAGGGTGCCTGATCCGTTCGCCGTTGATATGCCCGGCGATAATGCGCGAATGCGAACCACATGAGCGCCACGAACAGCAGGTAGCCGAATATGCCCTGTCCCATCAGGATCTCCAGGAATGAGCTGTGCATATGCAGGTTGTAGCTGTGTTTCTCGCCCCACATCACGGCCACATGGTCCAGCATGCGCATGGAGTAATGCCCTCGGTAACCATTGCCGAAAAGGAAACCGGTGCGGTCATGCAACACCCAATCGAAGGCAGCCTCCCAAATATCCGTACGACCGTTGAAGGTGGTGACGTCCCGTTTGTTCACCCGCCCGAGGATATTGGCGAAGATGGGCAATGAGATGATCTCGTAGATGAGCAGCGAAAAGCTCATCATCAGCGGCATGGTGAAGAGTGAAATGGCGAACAAACCCTTCGCCGCCTTGATCAGCCGGAAGAGGAACAACACCAGCAGCACGAAGAAGATCATGATGGAAAGGCGGCTGTTGGCGCTCAACATCACGGCCATGTTTATCATGAACAGACCACTCATCATTGCGAACTTGCCGGGCTTGCTCACCGGATCCCTTATGTAGAACAACAGCATGAGGTTTAGCAGCGCTACTATGTGGGCGGTGCTGTAGATGCCCATGGTGTATGGCAGGTTGATGCGCCCCGGAAACCAGTGCATGCGGTTGCTCTGCCCGGCCGCATAACCCAGGAAATTGATCAGCATGAGCAGCACGAGGCCATTAAGGATCAGCTTCGCCAGATCGAAATCATCGTTGTCCCGATTGTACACCTGCGTGACCACGGCCGCATTGAATGGCACTATGAACTGGAGGCTCATGACGGCCACATTCTTGGATGAAAGGCCTGGAAAGCCTTTGAATAAGGCCATCCAGTAACTGGCGATCAGCGAAATGATGAAGAGCATGCCGATCCAGTACACCTTATTCACCATGGGTGTCACACGGCCTTTGTAGACCAGGTCCATCACGTAGATCGCCAGTATGGCCAGATAGGGAAGTACGGTGATCACGATCCCCTGGCTGAACTGCTTGGGGATGTAATACGAACCCAGACCGGAGAAAATGATCCCCAGGATGAACAAGGCGTTGATGAGGGTGGTCTTCCTGATCACAGCCTGTGGTGGATGCAGCTTGTTCCCGTTATGGAAGACCCGAGCATGATGCTATACGGTGAATTCACACATATTGCGACGGTATGATCCATGATACCTGAACATGGAGATGCAATGGGTGGCCACTTCGGCCGGCGTGGCATGTTCCCGAACGAACCGGTAGTGGAATAGCTGCATGCGGTCCGTGTATCGCACGAAGATATCCTGAACGATATTGCCCTGCCTGTCCTGCGGAAGGACCTCCACCACTCCCGCCGCGAACGCGCTGGGCAGCAGCATGTTGCTTCCGTGAACACCGACAACGATCTGGCTTTTCGCATAGGCTTGGCACCAGGCCAGTTCACGTTCCGTGTCCATACGCCTTGTGCGCAGGTCCGTGGCCAGCCCTTCATACCCACCGGGATCGTCCAGGCCCACTATGGTGAACGATACATCGGGGTACTCCTTCCTGATCAGGCGCATGGTCTCCCGGATCCGCGCGTTCTGCCTTGCCACGGGTATTGACCCGATGCCTTCGCGGATCTGGTATCTGGCCAGCCCACGCACCAGCAGGTCCTGCACCCGCCCCGAGGTCCAAAGCCTGTCTCGCCGGGCAATGAAGGTGATGTGCTTTGGCCGCGAGTCGTACTCCTGGGGATCGAATGGTGCGATACCGGTGAAACGGCCGATGTCGATCCTGGATCCATCCGGGTGCGCATAGCCACGTGCCATGTACACCTCCTGATACTCCTTCAACCTTTGCTGGAAGAACGCATCGATGCCCTGGTACCAGCCGTGCATGGCACCGAGCTTCAGATCCACAAGCCATACCTCGGCCACCCCCTTGGGCACGAGCCACTGGAACATCCTGGGGAGGATGATGATCAGGCCAAGATGCTGATGATGGTCCAGGTAGTGCTGCGCGTTGAGTAGCTTCAACAGCACATGGCCATAGAGGAAATCAAGGCAATTGAGCACCACTACACGTTCCCGCCGCTGATGCACGATCCGCTCGATCCGCGGTGCATCGGTATTGGGTGATGCATACGCCTTCAACAACGGCACGTGAAGCCATTCCGCGGCATTGCCGATGTTGAACAACCGCCCGTCCTGTTTGCCAAAAGCCACAGGGAATTGCACGGCGAACCCCACCGGCAGATCCTGGAAGAACGCGAGCCTGCACGCTGGGCATTCATGATCGCCCAATACATGGATGCCCGGCAACACGACCCCCTTTGTACGCACCTGTGCCGATCCGCAGCTGGGGCAGGCAACTTGTTCCTGATAGCTGGGTATGATCGGTACAAGGTGTTCCACGGCGAAAGATCAGTTTATCCGGTGGATCCGCCAGAATGTGCCAATGCCTTTCATCATCCAGCGAAAATTGCGACGGGTGCCATGGAAGAGCAGGTCCATAAGGATGATGCTCACCGTGAAGGACCCAATGGTGGCCCAGATCGCACCAATGGCCTTATACTCGGGGATCAGGAAAAAGTTCATGCCGATATTGATCACCGCGCCCACCACGGCGGTCATCAAAGAGTATTTGAACAGGCTCTCATTGGTGATGAAGCTCGCCTTGCCCACACCCATGTTGGTGAAGAAAAGCCGGATGGCGAAGAGTGAAAGCAGAAAACCCGATGGGCGGAACTCCTCCCCGTACAAGAACACCATGATCGGTTCCGCAGTGAAATAAAGTGGTACAGCGGTGATCAGGAACATGAGGAACATGAGCCGGTATTGGTTCAGCAGCCTATCCGCATAGAGCTCCTCACTGCGCACTTTGGCACTTGTTATGGCCGGTGCCAGGCTCTTCTGTACAATGACCGGTAAAAATCCCAATGCCTCGATCATCTTCAAGGCATTGGAATACTGCCCCACTTCCTCGTTGGCCGCAGCCTCTCCCACCCTACTCTTGAGCACATCGAAGATCATGACCTGATCGATCTTGGCCTGGATGTACAGGGCCATGCCATAGATCACCAGCGGCCATGATTGCCCGAGCAGGTATCCGGCCATGGAACGCGTGTACCGCCATGCGAAAATGCTCACGCCATCGCGCGCATACATGATCACATAACCAATGCCCAGGACCAGACCCTCCAGCACATAGACCCATGCGAAGTAGATCAACGGTTGCTCCGTTACCACCAGTAATATCTTGAAACCCGCGCTGATGAATACCTGGGCCATCTGCACGAGCACTGTCTGGCGCGATCGTACATGGGCCATGAAATACCAGTCGATCACCCCGAACGGACGCAGCAATTCGGCCACGGCGATCACGATGATGAGTGAGGCGCTGAGGGAGGAGAGATCCCGCACCACAGTGGAAAGCACGACCAGCAATACCAGGATGATAGAGCCACCGAGTTTGATGACGGCCGATGTGCCCAGCAGCTCGTTCTTGCGCTCCGGAGTGCGCACCAGGTCCCGCACGATGATCTCGTCCAGGCCCATGGTGGTGAGTGCGAAGAAGAGACCTACGAAGCCAGTTGCGTAATTGAGCTGACCGAATAGCTCCGGGCCCAGGTAACGGGCAACAAGGATGCCCGTGCCCAATACCACGGCGAGGCGCACCACGCGCTCAACGAAGAGCCAGGAGGTATTGGTGAAGTACTTGCGGAACCCTGAACTTCCCAGCATGCGCTTCCGGAAAGCTTACTTGGTATAGTAGCCGTAACCGGATGCGTAGCCGTTGCCCTGCTTCACATCGTTGAGCAACAGATTGATCGAGCGCAACTGCTTCTCGTTGTACATCTCGTTGATGAAGCGCAACGCCCCGCGCTTGGTGGTGCCCTGTCTCACCAGGTAAAGTGTTATATCCACATGGCGCAAGAGGATCACATATTCACTCACCAGACCCAAAGGTGAAGCGTCCACGATGATGTGATCATAGCGCCCACGAAGTTCCTTGAACAACTGATCCATGCGCTCCAATTCCACCAATTCCAACGGATTGGGTGGAATGGGTCCCGCGGTGATCATATCCAATCCCTGTACATCACTGCGCCTGATGGCCTCTTCCAATGTGCATTCCCCTATCAGGTAAGTGCTCAATCCCTGGCCCTCGGCCACACCCATGGTCTCGGCCAGGCGCGGGCGCCGCATGTCCGCATCCAGAAGCAATGTGCGCTTGCCACTGAGTGCGATCACCGTTGCCAGGTTCACCGCGCAGAATGTCTTGCCTTCGCCACTGGTGGAGGACGTGAAACCGATGACCTGCCTGCCACTGTTCACATTGAGGTATTGCAGGTTGATCCGGGCTGTCCGGAATGCTTCCGCCAACATGGACTTGGGCTCCTCGGGCAACACCCTTTTTCGCTTTGTGCCGGGTATGGATGCCAGCACCGCGATCGGTGAAAGCCGGTTGAGCTGATCGATGTCCGTGACCGTATCGTTGAAGAAGTCACGGATCAGTATGAAGCCCATCGGCAGGAGCAGACCGATCATGAAAGCACCACCCAGGATCACTTTCTTGTCCGGCTTCACAGGAATGGTGGTGGACATTCGCGCATCATCCACCACGTACTTGTCCAGCTGGTCCGAAGCGATGGCGATGCCTGCCTCGGCGCGTTTCTCCATCAAATAGTTGTGGAGGCTTTCGGTGAGTTTGAAGCGCCGTTCGATAT
>JAEZCB010000288.1 GCA_023412755.1 Bacteroidota bacterium | reverse complement strand
TCCCAAAGGTACCCGCGACCTCTCGCCCCTGGAGATGGCGCGCCGGCAGTACATCTTCGACATCATCCGCAACGCGTTCCGCCGCTATGGATTCCTGCCACTGGAAACACCGGCCATGGAGAATGCCGAAACCCTGCTGGGCAAGTATGGTGAAGAGGGCGACCGGCTTGTATTCCGGGTGCTCAATTCCGGTAACTATTTCTCCGCCTACGCCGATGATCAGGCACTTTGTCTGAAGAAGAACGAAAGCTTCGGGGCATTCACCAATTCCATTTCTGAGAAGGCGCTTCGCTACGATCTCACAGTACCCTTCGCGCGTTATGTGGTGATGCATCAGAATGAGATCACCTTCCCATTCAAACGCTACCAGATACAGCCAGTGTGGCGCGCCGATAAGCCCCAGAAGGGCCGCTACCGCGAATTCTACCAATGCGATGCGGACGTGATCGGCAGCCGTTCCCTGTTGAGTGAAGTGGAACTGGTGTTGTTGTTCGACGATGTCTTCTCCGAACTTGGCCTGCAGGTGGTCGTGAAGCTGAACGATCGGCGCATCCTTTCGGGCATCGCCGGAGTGAGTGGAGAACCACACAAGGTGGTCACCATGGTAACGGCGCTGGACAAACTGGACAAGGTGGGGCGTGAAGCGGTGGAGAAGGAGATGCGTGAAAAGGGAATAGGTGAGGTGGCGATCACCAACATCGCACCGCTCTTCGCCATCAGCGGTGCCTGGAAGGAGCAGAAGGAAGCTTTGGAACGCTGGCTTGTACCTTCGGAGACCGCGATGCAAGGCATCAAGGACATGGACTGGATCTTCAATACGGTGGGCCGCACAAAGAGCATCACCCTGGAGTTCGATCCCACGCTCGCACGAGGTCTCGACTATTACACGGGTGCCATCTTCGAGGTGAAGGCGCTGGAAGGTTCATTGCGCAGCAGCATATGTGGCGGTGGCCGTTATGATGATCTTACAGGCATCTTCGGCTTGAAGAACATGAGTGGTGTAGGTATAAGCTTCGGGGCCGACCGGATCTACGATGTGCTGCTGGAGACGGGGAAATTCCCGGAAGATCTGAGCATCGGTGCACATCTGCTCTTCATCAACTTCGGGGAGCAGGAGGCTTTGCATGCGCTGGGCCTGCTGCGGAAATTGCGCGACGCGGGGATCGCGGCCGAGCTGTATCCCGATGCGGTGAAGATGGGCAAACAGTTCAAGTATGCCGATGACAGGAAGATCCCCTACGTGGCCATCATCGGCGTGGAGGAGATGAAGCAGCGGATCGTGAACATCAAGGACATGCGCAGCGGCGAACAGAAGGCGGTTAACGAAGCCGATCTGCTGGCCGCGATACGCGGATAAGAAACCGCACGAATGGCAGAAAGACCTTTCCAGATCGGAAACTTCGGCCTGAAGCTGGAGGACCTGGAGACCATCATGCGTGATGGCCGGAAGATCGCCCTGGGCCGTGATGCGAAAGCAGCGATCAAGCGGAACCACAAGTACCTGATGGACCGGCTGAAAAAGAGCGAAGAGCCGATCTATGGTGTGAACACAGGCTTCGGGGCGCTGCACCATACCAAGATCCCCAAAAAGGATCTTGCCCAGTTGCAGAAGAATCTGGTGATGAGCCATGCCTGTGGCAGCGGCGAACCCATCGATCCGATGATCGCCAAAGTGATGCTCCTGCTCAAGGTGCAGAACATGGCCTTCGGGCACAGCGCCGTGGCACCGACCACTGTGCAGCGCTACATCGACATGTTCAATGCGAACGTGCTGCCTGTGGTGTATGAGCGGGGATCGCTCGGTGCCTCCGGCGACCTTGCACCGCTTGCCCACCTGGCACTGCCGCTGCTGGGATTGGGCGAGGTGTTCCGTGATGGCCGGGTGGTACGCACATCACAAGTGCTCAAGGAACTCGGCTGGGAACCGTTGGAATTAGGTCCTAAGGAAGGACTGGCGCTGCTCAATGGCACCCAGTTCATGAATGCGTTCGCATCGTTGCTGGTATTGCAGGCCACCAGGCTGGCGCGATTGGCCGACATTGTAGCGGCCATCTCGATCGATGCATTCGGCGGGCGGTTGGAGCCTTTCCATGCTTCGGTGCATGCGGTGCGGCCGCATCCGGGACAGGCGCTGGTGGCGTCGAACATTCGTGCGTTGCTGGAGGATAGTCCCATCGCGAACAGCGCCAAGTCGCATGTTCAGGATCCATATTCGTTCCGCTGCATACCACAAGTACACGGTGCATCGCGCGATGCCCTGGCGTATGTGGAACAAGTGGTGCAGCGCGAGCTGGAAGCGGTGACGGACAATCCCACCGTTTTCGATGAAGAGGACCTGGTGATCAGCGCAGGTAACTTCCATGGCCAGCCACTCGCTCTGGCGCTGGACTTTTTGGCCATCGCTGTGGCCGAGTTGGGCAGCATCAGCGAGCGGCGTATCTATAAGTTGATAAGCGGGCAGCGTGGTCTGCCAGCCTTCCTCGTGGCCGATCCCGGCTTGAACAGTGGCTTTATGATCCCGCAATACACGGCGGCATCGCTGGTGAGCGCCAACAAGCAACGCTGCATGCCCAACAGTGTGGATACCATAGACAGCAGCAACGGCCAGGAGGATCATGTAAGCATGGGTGCGGCCGCAGCGATAAAGACCTGGCAGGTGGTTCAGGATGTTGAGCGGATCCTGGCCATCGAACTTTTCACGGCCGCCCAGGCACTCGAGTTCAGGCGTCCACAGAAGACATCGCCAAGCCTGGAATCGCTGGTGGAGGACTTCCGGGAGCAGGTGCCCTTTGTGAAGAAGGATGTGGTGATGCACGAACGGATGGAGGCGGCATTGGATTTTCTGAGGGATCTGCCATTGTATTGATGTGGTGATCAGTTCTTTTGGAAGCCTTGATACATGCATGTACATACATGGATATATTGACAGTCTTATGCTCGGAACCATACTCAACCACTGTCATTATGGCCGAACCGGAGCCTCGATGCATGTATGTACATACATGCATCAAGGCATTGACCCGGTCCTTTAATCACGCCTCCATTTTCAGACTGCTTCCCGCCGATCCCAAGATCCATCATCCCTTTCACATAATTGGCATCACCTTCGCATCACCATAGGTCATGAACGTGTACTTGCTTCCCGGAGTGGCCTGCGATCGCAGGTTGTTCGAAGGGTACGCATTGCGCGGTCACACGGTCCATCCACTGGAATGGCCTTACATCGAGCGGCATCATACCCTGGCCGATATAGCGAAGAACTTACGAGAACAGATCGATCCGCACAAGGAGCATGTGCTCGTAGGGGTGAGCATGGGTGGCATGGTGGCGCAGGAGTTGGCCTTGCTCACCGCTCCAGCGAAAGTGGTGTTGGTCTCATCGGTTAAGGGGCCACAGGAATGGCCGCCGTTGCTGCATGCGTCCAAGCGATTCCGCCTGCATTATTTGATCAACGACTTCACCATGCGCTCCACCTGGCCCATAAGACAATGGTGGAAGAAGGGGGATCCCAAAGTGGCCGAAGTGCTCTTCGATATGGCCTGCAGGCAAACGGCACAGCAGATACGCGTGAGTGTTGATGCGATCCTGCGCTGGCAGGGCGCGCGATACAAAGGACCGATGGTGCGCATCCACGGTGATCGGGATACGTTGCTGCCTCTGCGTTTTCCAGTGGATCATGTAGTGCGCGGTGGCACTCATGTAATGGCGATAGCGCGTCCGAAGGAGATCAATATGTTGCTGCAAAAGGTTATCGGCGGCGGCTGATCTTTGTTCCATGCTCATCTATTTGATCCCAGGTGTGGCGGCGGATCAACGGTTGTTCGAGAAGCTGCATCTGCCTGGATATGAGCTTCGTAATGTCCTTCTGCCGCATTCACAGAAGGGTGCGACCATGAAGGACTATGCCGATGCCATGGAATCTTCCATAGACAAGGAATGCGAGCATGCATTGGTGGGAGTGAGCATGGGTGGCATGCTGGCCCAGGAGCTTGCGCCAAGAACCCATCCTCGCAAAGTGATCATCATCAGCAGCTGGAAAGGACCGGATGAAATGCCCATGGCATTGAAGGCGCTTCGTGGTACACATCCGGAGCGTATTGTCACGCGCAAGTTCATCGAAAGGATCCTGCCGATGCTCTATTTGCAAATGGGCGCTGAGAACGATGAGGATCGGCGGCTGATCGACGATTTCCTCCATGCCATGC
>JAEZCB010000032.1 GCA_023412755.1 Bacteroidota bacterium | reverse complement strand
AAACCGGTCTGATCCAGCTCTCCGCCCAGCCTACTGTGGCTTGGGCAATGGCACATCCTGTATTATCAGCCGGTTGCCGATCGATCTTTCTATTGGGTGCCAATCCTGTAACGCATAGTGTATTATTGAATGAATCACCTGGCTGTAAAGGTCCTTGTGAAAGGTGAACATTTAAGAAGGGAATGGCAACCGTATCGCCTTGAGCAAGCTCCAGGTCCGTTGCGATGATCGTAAGAGCTCCTATTCCGCAATATCCATATGAGATCGGAGCACGAAAGCTCAATACTGCACTTTCCAGCGGCGCCTCCCCATGATTCACCAAATATGCCGTAAGGTCGGCCTTTATATCATATATGGTCAACGGGCCTGGATGATCCAACAAAGAGAACCAGACGGAGTCCACTTGGACCAGTACTTCGATGTCACTATTATGATCTTCAGCCGCACCATCGTCCACGTGACTGCGGACCACAGCGCTGGAACGGCCCGAAATATTCGTATTGCCACTTGTCATGAACGTGCCATGGCGGAAGCTCCCTCCTCTGGGTATCAGACCAGGTAAGGGTGCTATGGTCATGAATAAGGTAAGATCATCCTGAGCACTTGCTGTGTAAAGGGCATTCAAAGTGCGTATGTATATACCTTCATTGCCATCCACAAAATGCAATGCCGTATCGATGATCGCGGCACCCTCCAATTGCACGAGATCCCCGGTAAAACGCAGAAGGGAATCTTCACGGAGCACAAGGATCACCTCATCGACCATGCGAAGCCCCGTTCCAGGTGATTGCATCGATATATGACCCACAACATTTCCCAAGGGATCAGTCGCATATAATCCATTTCCAGCCAAGAGGAACAGCAGATCATCGGACCAGAACATGGCATGTACAGGTCCTTCAGGTGCAGGCCATGTATGTAGGTGGGCTCCATCCATATCAAGTATGAGGACCGAATCTTGCGAGGCAACGGCGATCAAAGCAGTACTACCATGTGCAAGGCTGGTGATGGGAAAGGCGTTCAAATTTCTGGACCATAAGGAATCACCATTAGAGGTATATCGAGTCAGAGTGCTGCTCAGATCACCGATGACATCACACATAAAAACGACTCCTCCTGTAAGAAAACCACTGTCAGGCAATACGACCAACCGAAGATCATCTCACTCGTGATCAATGGGCCTTTCCCATGCTGTTGTGCCATCGGTATGGATCGCCCGGAGGAACTGTGCTGGTACCGGAATGCCCCCTTCAACATTTGCAGAGCCCAGTACTACCCATCTATCTCCACCTATCGCTGCGACCGGGCCATAACGAACCGATTCAGTACGCTGATCGACCTGCTCGATGGGTTGTGCGGCAGCAACACATGCAAGTAAGCATGCAAAGACAATGGTATGGTGGCGCATGGCTATGTGCAAGACAAGGTGATGTGGTGTTACGCTGCCTGCTAAGCCCACGCAACTCTTCCTGGAACAGAACATGGCGCAGCAAGTCCGATCTATCGTTCACTTCAAGATATTCCCCTCCTTATCGAACTGGCCCTTACTGATGAACACTGTGACCAGCGCAAGCAGCACGAGTGATACCACGATCGCCAGGTACATCGGGAGATACATCGTTCCAGCAATGATCTCCTTGGTCGCCAGCGCGATGTTGAGGATCGGCACGAAGGCGAGTGCCCAGGTGAGCTTCACGCCCGGCATCAGTGCCACCATGGCGGGTACGATCACCACGAACATTAGCGGTGTAACGTAGCTCTGGGCTTCCTTGAAGCTGCTGGCGCGTATGGCCACGGCCGAGATCATTCCGGCGAAGAACAGGCTGAGGGGGATGAGCATGGCGAAGAGCATGAGCACGAAGCGCAGGCTCAGGATATCCTGCACAGCATCCATGAGCGGCGCGGGGATCTCTGTGGCCAGTTGCAGCGTTACCACCAGGCCGCCAATGACCATGAGGGCGGCACAAAGCCCGACCAGGGCGATGGTGAGCATCTTGCCCAGCAGGATCCCGAAGCGGCTCGTGGGGGTGGTGAGCAGCGTTTCAATGGTGCCCTTCTCCTTTTCCCCAGTCACCATGTCCAGCGCGGGATACATGCAGCCGGTGAAACAGAAGATGATGAACAGGTAGGGCAGCATGCCACCCACCACCACGCCGATCTGTTCCTTGGTGGAGGCGACATCCACGGGCTCCAGCACCACCGGGTCCAGCATCTCCTTCTCCAATCCCAGACGTTGGATCCGCTGATCCATCAGGCGCTGCTCGTAAAGATCCAATCTTTCCCTTACGCGCTTATCCACGCCTTCCTGGGTGGATTTATGGTAGAGGGTGATGCGCCCGGAGCGCGAGCCGGAAGCGTTCTCATGGAAGGCCGGTTCGAACACCAGCAGCGCATCGAAGTTCTCGGCTTCCACGGAATCGCGGGCGGCTTCGGCATCTTCGGGTTGCACCTGCGCGAAGAGCGGCGGCGCGAAGAGATCCGCTACTTCGGCGGGTGCATTGAAGAGGGCCACCTTCAATTCCCTGGTACGCTCCTTCTCCTTGAGCGAACCCTGCAGCTTGCCGATGCCGATCAACAGCAGCGGCATGGCCAGCGCGGGCAGTAATATGGCCGAGAACAGGGTCTTGCGGTCACGCAAGGTGCTCAACAGCTCCTTCCGGATGACGGTTGCGATCGTGCTCATGGGATCAGGCCGCTGTTACTGTACGGATGAATGCTTCGGTAAGCGATGCACCTGCTGCGGATCGCCGGAACGCTTCCATGGTGCCCTGGTGGATGAGCCGGCCTTTGTTGATGATCGCCAGTTCATCGCACAACAGGTCCACCTCGCTCATGATGTGGGAGGAGAAGATCACTGTTTTCCCTTCGGCCTTGCACTGCCGGATCAATTGGATGATGCTCGCAGCGCTGATCACATCAAGTCCCGAAGTAGGTTCATCGAACACCACCACTTCCGGATCATGGATCATGGTACGGGCGATGGAGACCTTCTGCTTCATGCCCGTGGAAAGCTGGCCGATGCGCTTATTGCGGAAGTCCTGTATCCCCAACTGATCGAAGAGCATTTCCTGCCGCTGGTGCAGCCGTTGCCGGTCCATGCCGTTCAACTCACCGAAGTAGCGGACAGTCTCCACCGGTGTAAGCCTCTCATAGAGGTTCGTGGAGCCCGTAAGGAACCCGATCTTCTCGCGCACTTCGCGGCTTTCCTGCTGCACATCGTGACCGTGCACCAGAATGCTGCCGGCACTGGGCCGCAGCAGCGTGGCGATCATGCGCAGCATGGTGGTCTTGCCGGCACCATTGGGACCGAGCAGCGAATGGATCACGCCAGGCCTGCAGGTGAAGGTCACATCGTTGACAGCATGGAACACCGGCTGCGAAAGCCCCAATTCCGCTTGTTGCTTGCTGCCAAGCCGATACGTTTTGGATATCCCTTTTACTTCTATCATATTGAACAGCCCCGAAGATATCCGGACCTATTCCAGAGCTGCCACATGATCCATGAATGGTGCAATGAAGTGATGAGCCGTGATGTGCAGCACCGGACGGCGTGACAACATCTTGGGTCATGTGGCGGTTTGGAGCCCTTAATCCTTATGTGAAATGAGCCGGCAGAATGTTTCCAACCTCACATAGGTGGCAGCCGCACTTTTGCCAAGCTTCGGTGATAGGTCCATCAAGCCTTGCGACAAAACGATACCAAGTGAGATAGGCCCGGCCACATCCGCCCTGAAACCAAAGCCAATGGCAACATTCATCAAATTGACAGTACGCGCATCCGACTAGCGCTCCTTGTACACTTGGGTCCCCACGGTGGGACCTGGGTTTGGATCGGAGACCGATCCCCAATGTTGATCCGCTGAGCTGATCACATAGGTCTCCTCCACGTCTGCTGCCAACGGTAATGCGAAGTCAGCGAAAACACTACCTGAAAAACGCTTTCCGATCGGCAGCACCATTTCCGGAGAGATGCGCACAAAGTCGATCCGCTTCCGCAAAGTGCCAATGCGCTCATCCATGAAACCTGATGGATATCTGTGAGGTGCCCCTGTAAGGCTGCTCCCATTGCTGCCTTTCCCAGACCATTCCGACCCGGTAATACTGGTCGATGCCATGCCCCCCATACCAAACACCGACGTATCGCGCAAGACCGATCATCTCTGCCAGCTTCTGTGCTGGATCAAGATGGTTGACATTGGTGCGAGAACCCCGGGCAATGCCACCATGAATACCAAGACCTTGCGCGAGCAGGACGTTGGATAAAAAGGCCCATATAAAAAAATGGACCATGATGCGAAGATCCATAACGGTCCAATGTACGAGATCAGGGCAAAAGCTTTATTCCCAGTTATTGTATCATCGGCATATGATCCGATCATAGGGTGCATGATGGATCTGCTGGTCCGCATCCCCCCTCCTCACCCCTTCCTTACCCTACGCAGGTCAAGCCCGTTCATGGGATCCGCTACCAGCCCCATCACATCACGGCGCACGAAGCGGATCACTTCCGGGTGGTGCAGGAAAACAGCAGGCGCCTCGGTAACGATGATGCTGTCCATGCGCGCGTAGAGGCGCAAGCGTTCCTGTTCATCCGCGGTGGAAAGGGCCCGAGCATACAGCTCATCCAAACGGGCATTGGTATAGCGGGCGTAGTTGGGGCCTGCCGGTGCATGGTTGGCACTGGTGTAGAGCAGCAGGAAGTTCTCCGCGTCAGGATAATCGGCCATCCAGTTCTTGCGGAAGAAGATGAAGTCGCCGTTGGCCACGCCTTCCTTGTGTGTGCTTAGCGGCACCACATCCACAATGATCCTGATGCCGAATGCGGCGAGGTCGTGCTGGATGAGTTCGCAGAGTTCCAGGTAGCTGGCGGTAGCGGTGAGTGTGAGCGGTGGCAGTCCTTTGCCGCCGGGAAACCCAGCCTCGGACAGCAGTTGCCTGGCCAGTGCCGGATCATGGCCATAGCCCTGGCCAGAGGAACCGGGCATATTGGGCGGAAGAATGCTCCGCGCAGGTGAGCCGATGCCATGCATCAAATGGCTTATGATCCGTTCCCGATCGAGCGCATGGTTCAGAGCCTGCCGCAGCCGCACATCTTTCCAAGGGCCGTTGGCCACGCTGGTAAGGCTGGTATCGAGGAGGAACCCGAGGTAGTCCGTGGCCAGCGCAGGCGATCTTTCGGTGCGGATCCTATCCGCATACTTCGGCCTTACCTGCCCCTTCGCATCCAGCAGTTCATTGAGGAATGCTCCGTCGGCACCGCTCATCATATCCAGCTCTCCCTTCACCAGAGCAAGGAATTCCGCATTCCGATCCTTCACGAAACCTACGGTCACCGCATCCAGGTAGGGCAGCCGGTTCCTTTCTTCATCCAGTTGGTAATAATTGGCGTTGCGTTGAAGGGCCAGCTTGACACCTTCTTCCCAATGAAAGAATTTGAAGGGCCCTGCCCCTACGGGGCGGTTGCGGAAACCGCCCCCCTCTTGTGAGACCACCTCCTCTGGAACGATGCTCGCGTAGGCCATGGTAAGGATACCAAGGAATGGAGGGAACGGCCGCTGGAGTTCAATGCGAACAGTATGATCATCCAGCACCTGGATCCCTTTCGCCCCGGGCACCACGTGATCGAAGATCCAGCGCCCCGGACTGGCGGTGCGGGGATCGCGGATACGCTCGAAGCTGTACCGCACATCCTCCGCTTGTACCTGGCGGCCCCGCCCCTCCGGAAAAGCGGGATGATCATGGAAATACACATCGTTCCGCAACGTGAACCGATACTCCCTTCCGCTATCACCGATCGCCCAATGCGCCGCAATGGCAGGTATGGGCAACAGGTCCGGTCCCATCTCAACGAGACCATCGAAGAGCTGATCACAGGCCCAGATGTTCTCCAGGTTGCGCGCGAAAGCAGGATCCAGGCTGGTGATGCCTTCACTTTGGTTGTAGCGGAACACATTGGAGGCATCGCCGCGATCACTGGAGCAGGATACGCATAGAACGAACAGGAGCAGGAACGATCCGGTGGAGCGGTGCATGGAATGTGCGAAGATGGAACGGCTGGTGCACCGGCTCCCATACATCTGGGGCCTGCTTATCCCCGATCGGTGGTTCGATCCGGTGCTGCGATCATGATCAGTCCACTTTTTCCTCCGCAGGTTCGGTCTCTTCCCGCCGCACCACAGTGTACATCACCGGCTCCACGGTGTAGCCCTTGTCCCGAAGCAGGGTGATGAGGCCATCCTTGCGTGGCAGGTGTGCGGCACCCACTGCGAAGAACACATTCTCACCCCCGCGCATGATGCTATCGAGCCGGTGCGCCATGCGGTGATTCCTTTCCGTGAGCAGGGCCATTTCCATGCCTTTGGGCAGCTGGCCACTGTTCTCGGTGATCTCCATCATGGCATCAAGGTCCTGTGCCTCGTAGGCATCGATCAACGCATTGAGGTCCTCCGCGGCATCGCCCTCGGAATCCACGTACTCCAACAGCATCTGTGCCTGTTCCACCAGCGGCAGGGCATCCATGGCACGCACCTGTTCCTCGAAGGTCTCGATGCCGATCACACGCTGGCCCTGGGCACGCGCAGTGCTGAGTATGTGATCGTCCAGCACTTTTTCACGGTCGGTGCCCATCTGTGCTTCGGTGAGCATGGCCATCACGAAGAAGGGTTTCATGCGTTGCACCATGGCCGCCATGGCACCCAGATCTTCCTTCAATTGTGCATCGATGCGCTGCCATTCCTTTTCCGCATATAGGTCCTGCAACTTCTTTCCATCGGGCAGGAGCATGATGTTCATCATGGCCATGGCATTCTGCCTGCCCTTTTCCAGATCGAGTTCGCCGGCCACCACATCGGCACGGCCCATGGCTATCCAGACAGAATCGCTGAAACGGAAAGCCCGTTCATCCCGGCTATGGGCGGTACCGAAAAGGTAACTGGGCCTTGCAACACCCGGGCCGGTCACCTTCCAAAGCAGGGATTTGGGGGTATCCTGTGCGAGAACAGGATAGGCAAGAAACAAGAACAGGTACTTCGGCAGGGACCGGAACATACCCCAAAGTTAGCGCTGGGCGGGCAGTTCCGGGCTGTATCTCACCAGGGGACCCTGGCCAGGGAAAAGGACAGCACGGCTAATACGGAGAATAACACCATGCTCACCTTAATCAACTGCGAGCGATCTTCTTCACGGGTGCGTTCCATGGGGCTTGGTCTTTCGGCATTAGGAAGACGCGATCCATGCGCAGGGTTGCCTCCGCCACATGAAAATTTCCTGAAAGGCGCGGTCTTCAGCGCGAGGCATCAACCGCTATAGGATCCCGCCGAAACACAGGTATTTGATCTCCAGGTATGGTTCCATGCCGTATTTGGACCCTTCACGCCCGAAGCCGGAGTGTTTTATTCCGCCAAAGGGGGCCACTTCCGTGGAGATCAACCCTTCGTTCACGCCTACCATACCATACTCCAATGCCTCTGCCACCCGCCAGCAGCGGGCCACATCCCGGCTATAGAAGTATGCGGCCAGCCCATATTCAGTGGAGTTGGCCATGTTAATGGCTTCTTCTTCGGTGGAAAACCGGAATACCGGCGCCACCGGTCCGAACACCTCTTCCCGCGCGATACGCATGGTGGGCAATGCCCCGGCAAGCACCGTGGGTTGGAAAAAGAGACCCGGGCCGGCCGAGCCGCCGGTGAGCACCGTGGCACCATGATCCACCGCATCACGGATATGCGTACGCACCTTTTCCATTCCCTTCTCGTTGATCAGCGGCCCCACCTGCACACCCTTATCCATCTCATCGCCGCTGCGCAATGCCTTTACTGCTTCGGTGAATCGTTCAAGGAACGCATCATGGATGCCATCCTGCACGAGGATGCGGTTAACGCAGACACAGGTTTGGCCGTTGTGCCTGAACTTGGCACGGATCGCCCCTTCCACGGCACGCTCTATGTCGGCATCATCGAATACGATGAACGGCGCATTACCGCCCAGCTCCATGGTGAGCTTTTTCAGTGATCCAGCACATTGTTCCATAAGGATCTTTCCCACCTCCGTGGAACCGGTGAAAGAGAGCTTGCGCACCTTCTCATTCAAGCAAAGTTCCCGGCCCAGGGCCGCGCTATCCGTAGATGTGACCGTATTGTAGGTACCTTCCGGGAAACCGGCCTCCTGCGCCAGTGCCGCGAGTGCCAAAGCCGTGAGGGACGTTTCCTGAGGCGGCTTGATCACCACCGGGCAACCTGCGGCCAGTGCAGGTGCCACCTTGCGGGTGATCATGGCCAGCGGAAAATTCCAGGGTGTGATGGCGGCCACCACTCCCACGGGTTGCTTAATCACCACGATCCGCTTGTCGCGTGTGGGAGATGGTATCACGTCACCGTATGTGCGTTTCGCTTCTTCGGCGAACCACTCTACGAACGCGGCACCATAGTCCACCTCACCCCGGCTTTCGCTTATCACCTTGCCGGATTCGCGGGTCATGATCCGGGCCAATTCCTCCTTGTTCCTCAGGATCAGTTCGAACCATTTGCCTAGTATGACAGCGCGAGCCTTGGCGGTGGTGGAACGCCAGGCTGGCCATGCATCATGGGCCGCATCGATGGCCCTGCGCACATCGGTGGTATCCATGTCCGGAACACTGCCGATCGTTCCGGCCGTTGCAGGATCTGTGATCTCAAAGGTGCGTCCAGAAGATGCTTCTGTCCACTCGCCACCTATGAATGCCTTGTCACGGAGGAGCTCCATGCGGGCGAAGGTACCGATGAGGCTAGGGCACCTGCTCCACCCGCACCGCCGTAGGCACCACCCCACCTATGGTAAGCAGAAGGATGTCACGATCGTTGGCCGTTCCGGTATAGGCGGAAGCTCCATCCATGTTCACATCCGTTTTGTAGTAGCCACCGGTAACGATGTTGGTGGGTGTATTGCCCCCAATATGCAGCAATATGGCGTCTCGATCATTGTCCGCGCCGACATACTTCACCTGCCCATCGAAGTTCACATCGCCCGGCCAGAGCACCATGGTGCCGTTGATGTTGTTGCGCGCATTGGTGCCCCATGTATCAGTGGCATTCGTTGTAAGATCGATCGAAACTGGCGTGAATTGGAGAGGGATGGGCGTGGCCCTCATGCAGCCCAAGTGATTCCGATGCCTGATCGCCACATGGTAATTCCCAGCGGCTGCATTGAACGCCACGGGTGAAACGCCATCCACATCCACCACTTGCCCATCGCGACGGATCAAAGCGCTCCGCGAATGCAGGATCTGATCTGGTTCGATCCCATCACGCAGTTCGATCACCACCCAATCCACGATCGCTTCCGATCCGGTCACAGCGAACACAGGAGCTGTGGTGCTTTCCGATCCACCGCCACCGACGTGCGCATAACCAAGACCTGCATACGGTTCATTCAACGGCAACCAACCACCGGCGCGAAGTTGGTCCTGCATCAAACCCGAATCCGGATCGTATGGCCCGGCAAGGAACGCCTTGACTGCAACATTCACCGTTGGAGCTGGTACGACCAAAACACTCGGCTCGGTGATCACCGGCGGGTTGAAGTCGAAGTAGATGTTCGCGATGTTCTCGATCTGATCTCCAACGTTCAACGGCAACATTGGTTTAATGCGGAAGCCGACAAAGCCATGGCTTAGCGGTTCATTCACATTACTATCCGGTAATTGAATGTTAGACAAATTGAACTTCAGCGTTCCTTGATCGCGCAATTGCCATGTGAAGCTGTGCGATGAAGCGCCGATGATGATACTACCCGGATCAAGGTTGCCCGGCAGCGTATCAGTGATCACCACATTGAATGCCGTATCCGAGCCCGTGTTCTGAAAGCGTATCGTATAGTCGATCCAATCATCCGTGCCAGGCTGATAATGCTCTGTATCGCCAGAACTGGTGGTTGCCAGCTTATCGTTGGGATCGTAAGACCCGGTGATCGTGCGTTCCAGCAGGTAAGTGTCGTTGGCAGGGTCGGCATCGGTGTTGGTGGTGGATATCGTAGCCGTTGTAAGCAGCTCCGTTCCCAGCAGGTCAACATCCGGCGGCACTTGGAACCGCAGCTGCACGGTGTGCATTTGGAAGGCATTGATGAAGCTGAGTTCACTGCCGGACCACGTGAGCGTGTTGCCCGCCGTGGTGGTCGGTGCCGGGGTTGCGGAGATCAGGCTCAAGACAGCATCATGTTCCACGACCAGCGTTACCGTGCCGGCAGCGGATGCCGTAAGGTTGCTCACATGCACCGCCACCTGGTACTCGAATCCAGGACGCGCTGCGCCATCGGTCATGCTCACTTGCATGTCCAGCGGATCACCTGCTTCCATGGGCACGTTCACATTGTTGTGTATGGCTTGTTGCACCACCTGTTGCACAGGACAACCCTGATCCAATACGGGATGTTCGGCGAACACATCATAAGTGCCAAATGGCACCTGCACGCTATATTGGCCGCTATTGTTCGTGTTGCCGTAGTATGGTCCTGGCTCCAAGCGTACCACGGTGGCCGGCACATTGTTCTCGCCAGGGTTTGTTGCGCAATTGGCATTGTTGTCCACAAATACACGGCCGTTCACCAACCCGCACTCGCCCGGTAATTCGGGCACCACCACCTGGATGGAATCGCGGCACTGGTAGTCGTACCAGTTGGTGAAGTCGAAGTTGAATGTCTGTCCTGACACATGCACCCAGTATGTACCTGCGTCCAGGCCTGTGAAAGTGTAAGGGGTATTGATAAGACC
>JAEZCB010000192.1 GCA_023412755.1 Bacteroidota bacterium | reverse complement strand
GAGCGGGGGCCTCGGCTCCCGTTCTTTTTGCTCTATCAAATTTTTCCCGGACACCAATGATGAGATGATCAGATGATCATAAAATTGTGAATGCCGATGGGTCGATCAGCCGGGTGAATGCCTTGGGCACGGTATGTTCAACCGCAACGACGCTAGCGACGCGACGGTCTCGCAACGTGAACACAAAGGCGCCGTTGGATGTGCGATCCTTGTATTCGCCGGATCGTCGCGGTTCATCCGCACTCATTATGCCTGGCGTCGCGCATTCAGTGCGTCGTTAGCGTTGATTGCGGTTCAGGCTGCATTTGCCGTCCCTCCTATCCCAGGAACACGCTCCCAGTTCTCCGTTCCACGCTTATGGTTGAACTTTGCAGTATGTCCTGGGTGCATCTCATCCTGCTTTGCATTGTACTTCTCCTTCACTCGGTGGGGTATGCTCAACCGGTGGATACATTGGGAGTTACCAGTGATACCACGTTGATCGCGGTGCCGGAGCCATTTGAGCGAGATACGGTCATCGCTGACGATGGGAATGGACCAATTCCCCAGACCGGAGAAACGGATCCGATCTCATCCCCGAAGCCTGGCCGGCGTGATACGCTAACATGGCGTGAAAGGCATTCCCCCCGCAAGGCCATCATTCTTTCAGCACTTCTGCCTGGGGCTGGTCAGATCTATAACCGCAAGTATTGGAAGGCGCCCATAGTATGGGCTGGCATAGGGATAAGCTACCGGTTCATCCAGGAGAACACTACGGAATACCAGCGTTACCGTACCGCCTACCTGGCCCTGGTGGATGATGATCCTTCCACCATTGATGAGTTTGAAGGTCAGTATACCCCGCGGCAGGTACGGGAGGTGATGGAAACTTATCAGCGTTGGCGGGACATCAGTTATATCGCCATTGGCGCGGTGTATATCCTCAACATCGTGGATGCATCCGTGGACGCGCACTTCGTGCGTTTTGATGTGAGCCCCGATCTTTCACTTCATTTGGGACCCTCGCTGCCTTTGGCCGGGCAGGCCGCATGCGGATTATCGCTGCGGCTTGCGGTCCGGTGAATGTCCGCCAGGCATAAGCTTTGCCTGACCATCGCCAAGCAATGAAGTGATCTCTCACGTGGACCATTCCAGTTCAAAGGCCTCTTCCCCTTCACGATCATCCGGCGGAAATGCGGTGGCCGAATGGTTCCTTCAACAGGGCTGGCAGCCTCAGGAATTCCAGTTGGAGACCTGGCAACACATAAAGGAGGAACGTAGCGGATTATTGAATGCCGCCACAGGCACGGGTAAGACCTACGCTATCTGGGGCGGAGTGGTAGCGCGGACATTGGAGGCTGAAAAGTTTTTGGACAAAGCCTTGGACCGCGCTTCAACTCCAGGCCTGCGTGCACTATGGATCACACCCTTGCGTGCTCTCGCAAATGAGATCGCCGATGCATGCCAGCGCATGTGCCACGGCACAGGTCTGAAATGGGATGTGGGAATGCGGACCGGCGATACCAAACAAAAGGAACGCGCCGCCCAACGAAAACAATTGCCACACCTGTTGGTAACGACTCCGGAGAGCCTGCATGTGCTGCTAGCTACGAAAGGCTACGCTGGCCTATTCAAGCATCTTGACTGGCTGATCGTGGATGAATGGCATGAACTGGTCGGGAGCAAACGTGGTGTTCTGGTGGAGTTGGCGGCCAGCAGGCTGCGTGCCTTGCGCCCACAGCTGTCCACCTGGGGGGTTAGTGCCACTATCGGCAATCTGGATGAAGCATTGGAGGTACTTGTAGGGCATGGTGCTGCGATCCAGGGAAGGAAGGAGCCTGTTCTCGTGCGATCGTCCTTCAAAAAGCCTTTGGAGGTCCGGAGCATTCTGCCGGACTCGGTCGAACATTATCCATGGGCTGGACATCTGGGTTTGAAATTGGCGAAGAAGCTTCTGCCGATCATAGAGGAGAGTACCAGCACGCTCATCTTCACCAATACCCGCGCGCAAGCAGAGATCTGGTATCATCACTTGTTGGAGATCCAACCAGATCTCGCCGGGCTTATCGCCCTGCATCATGGATCATTGGACCGGAGCATCCGGGAATGGGTGGAGCAGGCTTTGGACGAGGGACGGCTGAAAGCGGTGGTCTGCACCAGCAGCCTGGACCTTGGAGTGGATTTCAGGCCGGTGGAGACCGTTGTGCAGGTGGGTGGTCCTAAAGGCGTAGCCCGCTTCGTTCAGCGTGCCGGTCGCAGCGGCCATCGCCCTGATGCCACCAGCCGCATCTGGTTCCTGCCCACCCATGCGCTGGAACTGGTGGAAGCGGCCGCCCTGCGGATCGCCGCGGAGGAAGGCAGTATCGAGGCACGCCAACCACTCATGCGCTGCTTCGATGTGCTTGCCCAATACATGGTGACATTGGCCGTAAGCGATGGGTTCGATCCACGCATGCTGCTTGCCGAGGTGGCGGGCACGCATTGCTTCAAGGACATCAGCCTTGATGAATGGCAGTGGCTGCTGGATTTCATCACCACCGGGGGAAAGAGCCTGCGTGCCTACGAGGAGTTCGCCAAGGCCGAAATGGATCCAGATGGTACCATACACGTGCGGGACAGACGGATCGCGCTGCGCCACCGCATGAGCATCGGCACGATCACCAGCTATTCCTCTTACGTGATCAAGTATGTTGGCGGTGGCCGCATTGGCACGGTGGAGGAATGGTTCATCAATCAACTTAGCCCTGGCGATGTATTCTGGTTCGCCGGGCGTGCTTTGGAATTCGTGAGGGTGAAGGACCTGACCGTACAGGTGAGGCGAAGCACCAAAGGCAGTGGGCGCATACCAAGTTGGGAAGGTGGTAGAATGCCCTTGAGCAGCTATATGGCCAAGATCCTTCGCCATCAGTTGAGTGCGCCGCCACCCGAGGATACTCCTGATGGACCCAAGGAAATGCTTGCGGTGAGACCGATCCTTGAACGGCAAAAGGAAAGCAGCATCGTGCCCAACGAGGATGAACTGTTGATCGAAAGGTTCAAAAGCCGGGAAGGCCACCATATGGTGGTGTATCCATTCGAAGGACGGCTGGTGAATGAAACGCTGGCATCCCTCCTCGCTTTCCGTATGAGTCTGCTCCGGCCGATAACCTTCAGCATCGCCATGAATGACTATGGGTTCGAATTGCTCAGTGATCAGCCCATCCCGATAGAAGAAGCGCTGGACAATGACCTCTTCTCTCCCGAACATCTTGTGCTCGACCTTCAGCGCAGCCTCAATTCCACCGAGATCGCCCGGCGTAAATTCAGGGATATAGCCACCATAGCGGGTCTTGTGTTCACGGGATATCCCGGAAGACCTTTGAAGGAGAAGCATCTGCGTGGCAACAGTTCACTATTCTTCGATGTGTTCCAAGAGCATGACCCGGAGCACCTGTTGTTGCGGCAGGCTTACGATGAAGCTTTTGATGTACAGATGGAATTGCCCCGGCTCCGGGAGGCGCTGGAACGGATCCAGCAGCAGCGGATCATAGTGAAGGATCCCGGAAAATTCACGCCACTGGCTTTCCCGATCATCGTGGACCGTTTACGTGATAGGCTTACGAGTGAAGAACTGGAGGACAGGATCAAGAAAATGACCGATCGTTTGGTAAAGTAGGATCCGGTGGTCGGAGATGACCCACCCCTACGGTCGGTGGATCTGGTCGATCACATTGATCGGATGGAAAAGAAAAGGCCGCCCCCGGCAGGGACGGCCTTCTTTTCGAAACTATGTTCCTTACGGCTGGATCACCAACCGCTCGGTGTGCAGTTGCTCACCGGCGGTGATGTTCACGAAGTACATGCCTGCGGCCATATCGCCATCCAGGGCGATCACGGTGCTGAGCATGCCACCTTGTGCGGCGATCTCCTTGGCCACCACACGCTTGCCGAACATGTCGAAGATGTCCACGCTAACGGTGAGCACCTCCTCTGGCAGCTTATCCATGCTCAGGAAGAGCTGGTCGCCACGGTTGGGGTTTGGCCACATGTTGAGCTGGGCACCACCAATGGTCATGGAGCTGGTGGAGTTGCCAGCCTGCATGCCAGCAGGCGCGGTGATGTCCAAATAGCACATCTCACCCCAGTCACACCACTGGCCACCAACGAATGCACGTACGTGCACCTGGTACTGCGTACCGGCTTCCAGCGGCGGAGTAAGGCCGTTGGGGTTATCCCAGAACAGGCGTACGAAGTAGCTGTTGGTGGTACGGATCACCTCGTAGCCTTCGCCGGGTTGGCTGAAGCGGAACTGATACTGTGTGGCACCGCTAACAGGCACTGCATGGGCGTAGGAATTGAATGCCCATTCACGTTCTTGCCCGCAGCTGTAATACTGGTTGTATGGGATGTCCATCAGTTTTGTGGGTGGGCAGGCCGCCAGCGTTGGGCTGATCTGGAAGCGGCAAGCCGGACCCCATTCCAGTGGTGTACCATTCACCACACCACGTACCCGCACGTTCATGAGCACATCATGAGGGATGTGGTAGGCGGCCAACCAGTTGTTTATACGCAGGTGCGCGGCACGGGCGGGGCCTGTACCATAACCATGGCTGGTGTTGTGGCCACGGAACCAGCGGAAGCTGTAGCTGCCGTTGGGATCGA
>JAEZCB010000075.1 GCA_023412755.1 Bacteroidota bacterium | reverse complement strand
GCCGTGTGTTGCGCGATGGAGACCCGCTCACCGGTAAACCCGTACTCGATGCGAACGGCGAGCCGAAAAAGATCCCCGGTAAACTGAAGGCAGTGAAAGGGATCGGTTGGTTCATAGAAGAATACGGCATCGCCCAGCTCTCGCTGAACCTTACCGACATCACCATCACCCCGGTGCATGTCGCGTTCGATGAGGCGGTCAACAGCGCTGCGGAAAGAGGCATCCGCGTCACGGGCAGCGAATTGGTCGGGCTTATTCCCAAGAAGGCATTGCTCGATGCCGCCGACCATTACCTGCGCAAACAACAACGCAGCCTGGGCATTCCGGAGCGTGAGAAGATCAAGATCGCGGTGAAGAGCCTGGGGCTGGATGATCTGGCACCTTTCGATCCCGATAAAAAGGTGATCGAATATATGCTGGAGGATCCGGCCCAGGAACGGCTCGTGCGGATGGATCTGCGCCGCTTCAGCGAGGAGACACAAGGTGAAAGTCCCGCTCCGGGCGGAGGCTCTGTGGCGGCCTACATCGGTGCCTTGGGAGCCGCATTGGGTGGCATGGTGGCCAACCTCAGTGCCCACAAGCGCGGCTGGGACGATCGTTGGGAGGAATTCAGCGGATGGGCGGTGCAGGCGCAAAAATTCCGCACGGAACTGCTCTTCCTGGTGGATGAGGACACCCGCTCCTTCGATCGGATCATGAAGGCCTTTGGCATGGCCAAAGGCAACGCCGAGGAGCAGGCCGCCCGCAAGTCCGCGATCACGGAAGCCACGAAGGGCGCCATTGAAACGCCGCTGCGCACCATGGAGGTCTGTGTGGAGAGCATGGACCTGATGAAGGAGATGGCGACCATAGGTCTTCCGGCCAGTGTGAGCGATGCCGGCGTAGGTGCCCTTTGCGCGCGCACCGGGGCACTGGGCGCTTACCTGAACGTGCGGATCAACTGCGCAGGTCTGGACGATGCGGATTTCAAGAAAAGGGTGCTACAGCGGGCGGAAGAGTTGAAGGCGAAGGCCGAGAGCATGGAGCGCGAAGTGATGGAGATAACGTTGCGCAAAGTGTGATACAACATAACTGCCGGCCACAGCGTATAATTCGATGGGGACACGTGGCCGGATGCTCGCCTTGCTCACATACCGCCAGCGGTTACGCAGGCTTTTCTACTTCTTTCCGTTCCAGCTTCTGCTGTTGCACCTGAAGAAGAACCACCTTCTGCTGCTCGCATGGCTCATTCTTTTCGGCTACATCACGGAAAATCTCGGGGTGAAATATGGCGTACCCTACCTGTTTCTCTTTCCTGAATATTTTGGTTCAGTAAGTTTCCTATCCTTCGCGATCACCGGTTTCGCGTTGGGTGGCTTCATCACGGCCTTCAACCTGTACAGCTATACGATGCACGGGTACAGGTTCCCATTCATTGTAACCATAGCACGGCCGTTCTTGAAGTTCAACATCAACAATGCGTTGATCCCAACGTTGTTCGTGCTCACTTTTCTCTGGTGCTCGGCGCGGTTCCAATTCCAGAAGGAACTTTTGCCCCCGATATCGATCGCCTGGCACCTTACCGGATTCCTCTTCGGCATCGGGCTCTTCCTTCTGCTGGCTTTGATCTACTTCACCCGCACGAACACGGATGTGACGAAGCTATTGGGGAGTGAACCGCCGCTGGATGATGCCCCCACGGAACCGTTGGTGGAATTGATCGGACCAAAACATGATCAACCCCCGAAGGGCGGCGCCGAAAAAAGGCAGGCCACACGCTGGCTGAAGCAACAGCAGCGCAGTGAAAAATGGAAGGTGGATACCTACCTCACCCCTACCCTGGGGATCAAGCTGGCCCGTAGCAGCGCCCACTATGAGAGGCGGCTCATGCGCGACGTACTCTGGCAGAACCATATCAACGGCGCCATCTTCGAGCTGGTGCTGGTGGTGAGTTTCCTGCTGCTCGGGGCCTTCAGCGATGTGGCCTTCTTCTCCATTCCCGCAGGTGCCAGCGCATTCCTGCTGTTCACCGTGATCCTTATGATCATCAGTGCCATCTTCAGCTGGTTGCAGGGCTGGACAGGCACGGTGATCATCGGCACGGTGCTACTCTTGAATCTCCTCAGCCACCGTACCGAGCGATTCCTATATGACAACCACGCCTACGGCATGGATTACACGGTGGAACCGGCACCTTATGACATAGCCACCATCCGGCAGATGGCCAATGACACTGTGCGGATGCGGCAGGACAAGGAGGCCATGATCTCCACCCTGGAAAAATGGAAGGCACGCAACATGGCGATGGATCCCGGGAAAGAGCGACCTACAATGGTACTGGTGAACGCTTCCGGCGGAGGCTCGCGCTCCATGCTCTGGAGCATGCGCACATTGCAGTATGCGGATAGCCTGCTGGATGGAACATTGATGGATCGAACGATGCTCGTGGCCGGTTCATCGGGAGGCCTGATAGGGGCCAGCTATTACCGCCAGCTTTCTTATTTGGACGGCTCCGGAGAGACGGCGGACCGGGCCACGGACCAGATCCTGCATGAGATCTCCAGCGATCTGCTCAACCCCATCGCTTTCAGCTTCGCCACCAATGACATGTTCTTCCGTTACCGCAAGGTGAAGGTGGGTGAGCATTCCTATACGCTCGATCGCGCGTTCGCCTTCGAAGAGGGATTGCACCGGGCCACTCACGGTGTGCTTGACATCCGGTTGGGGGAAATGGCCGTTGCGGAACGCGAAGCACGCACCCCTTTGCTGGTGATCAGCCCCACCTCCATCAACGATGGCCGCCGTCTGGTGATCTCTTCGCAACCCATGTCGTTCCTGACCAGTGTGGCTCCCGAGGGCGAGGTCGCTTCCACTGGATATGCGGAGGCGATCGAATTCCGTAGGATGTTCTCCGGCCAGGGCGCGGACAGCATCAAACTATCCAGTGCTTTGCGGATGAATGCGACATTCCCCTACATAACGCCTGTGGTAAGCCTGCCCAGCGAACCCACCATGCGCGTTATGGATGCGGGCATGCGCGATAATTATGGCTACCGCGTCACCCTGTCATTCCTTCACACGTTCCGGGATTGGATAGCTGAGAACACGAATGGCGTGGTGATCCTGCAGTTGCGGGATTCACAGCGGGAGATCGACGTGAAGCCGAGCAGTACTTCTTTGTTGGGTCGCATTCTGGATCCCATTGGAAGCGTGTATGACAATTTCATTCGCATACAGGACCAGGATCTCGATCTGATGATGCGGCAGGCCACGGCTTGGGCACACTTCCCACTTAACGTGATCGACCTGGAGCTGAGGCATTCCCGCGAGGAACAGATATCGCTGAGCTGGCACCTCACGGAACTGGAGCGCCAGCGCGTGCTGCGCAGTGTTGGATCGGGATCGAATCAGCGCGCTTTTGAACGGTTGAAGGAACTGGTGATCGGGCATGATGTACCAGCCGCGCTCACCGCTGAGACGCATGGCGGATCAGTCCATGCAATGGATCCTTCTCTACCTTGACCAGATCCATTCCGTGGTCCATCAAAACCTCTGCGAGCAACTCCTGGAAACCATAGGCCACCGAACCGGTGGCGAATACCTGCTCCTGCTGCTCCTGGGTGAAGAACTTCTTGATCAGATCGGCCAGCACATGGAATCTGGAGATGATCGATCCGCGCACGTATGGGCGATCCATCAGGTCCCACAACCGCACCGTTCTCGCCGCGAGCATTTTGGCCGGGAACGGTGAACGGTACACTTCCATGAGGATCTTTTCCCGATCAGGTCCATCGATCCCAAAAAGCGCGAGCTTCACATCGGCCGGCATCCTGTCGTAAAAGGCATCCTGCAACAGCATGCGGCCTATATCCGCCCCACTTCCTTCATCGCCGAGAATGTATCCCAGGGAAGGCATCGGTTGATGCAGCCTGCTCCCATCCGTCCACCCCACATTCATGCCTGTGCCCAAGATGAGCACCAACCCGGTGCCACCTCCACAAAGACCGCGGGCCGCGCCCATGATATCGGTATCCACTTCGATGGAGGCAAGGGGCCATATGCGCTGAAGCGTGTCCTGCATACGCGCGCGCCTCTCCTTGCTGCCGCAGCCTGCACCATAGACCATGAGACTCCCGGCCTGAAGGAATTCCGGTGCTTCTATGGTCAGCCGTGCCCGCAACAATTCAACGAAAGCATCGGCATCCCCGTTCAAAGGATTGAATCCCGGAAGGGCGGGACCGCCGCTGGGGATGATCCTTACCTGATCATGATCCGATAATAAAGCCCATCGGGAGGAGCTGCCACCGATCTCCCCGATCAACCGCGCACCGGAAGCTTTATCAGTGCTGCTGATGGAAGAGGAATTTGTTGGGACTGATGAGGCCGTTCTTCATGGCGTACATCAC
>JAEZCB010000292.1 GCA_023412755.1 Bacteroidota bacterium | reverse complement strand
CGCTCGCCTTGGGAAACTGATGAAAGCGGTCGCCGCGGCCGTCAATGCCTTCGATCAGCAGATGATCGCCGAGTTGGAGGAAAAAGGAAGCCTGATGCTGGATGTGGAAGACCAGCAGGTGGAACTGCAGCGGGAGGATGTGGAGATCACCGCGGAAAATGTTCCGGGTCTGAGTGTAGCCAGCGAGGGTAGGATCACCGTGGCCTTGGATATCGAACTGAATGACGCACTGATCCAGGAGGGCATTGCCAGGGAACTGGTAAGCCGGATCCAGACCTTGCGAAAGGAGAATGGTTTCGAGGTGACGGATCGCATCGACCTGCATATCCAACGCAACGGTAACACCTTGTTCGAGAGCGCCATACGCAGCCATGCCGGGCACATCCGCATGGAAACGCTGGCCAGGACACCCGAGGATGAATTATTGGTGGAATCGCTACCTGCGGAGGGGCCTGTACATCAGGTGGAGATCGACACCACACTCACCTGCGCCCTGAGCCTCAGCCGATCCGCGAATTAGGCCGAACGGGCTGTTGTGCACGATCCGTCTATATTTGCGATCATTTTTCCAAACGGGACCGCCATGGCAAAGAAGACCGCCTCTAAAAAGACCGCCAAGAAGGCACCTGCGAAAGCCGCTGCCAAGAAGGGCGGAAAAGCCGCCAAGCCCGCTCCTAAAAAGGCGGTGAAGAAGAGCGCATCCAAGGCACCCGCTAAAAAGAAAGCGGCTCCTAAGAAGGCCGGCGCTTCCAAGGCGGCTCCCAAGAAAGCGCCAAAAACGACCGTGAAAAAGAGCGCTGCCAAAGCCCCCGCAAGGAAACCAGCGAAGGCCGCACCGAAAAAGGCAACGAAGGCCGCTGCGAAAAAGAGCACTCCTAAAAAAGCAGCGGTCAAAAAGGCAGCACCGAAAAAGGCGGCCGCCAAGAAGACCGTGACCAAGAAAGCGGCCGGTAAAAAGGCAGCTTCCGCAAAGAGCAAGACCGCGGCTAAGAAGGGCACTCCGGCAAGACCCACGGCGAAAAAGAACGTTGCCAAGGCGGCTCCGAAGAAGACCGCCCAAACCAAAAAGGCCGCACCCGCCAAGACCACGGCGAAGGCCGCTCCGGCCAAGGCAGCGACCGCTCCCAAGAAAGCAGCTCCAGCGCCTCGCAAGCCGGACACAAAACCCCAGACCAAGCCCGTTGAAGCGAAGACATCGAAGCAACAAACCTCAGGACCGAAGAACGTGAAGAAGAAGGCAGGGAAGAAGGAAGAGAAGAACGACGAGTCACCGAAGTCCGCGAACAAGCCTTTGGTGACCCAGGTCGTAGCGCCTAACCGGCCAGTGGCCGCACCCGTCGTAAAGAAGCAGGTATCCACGCTGGAAAGTGCGGACAAGCTTCGGTATAGCGATGAGGAACTCGAGGAATTCCGTGACATCATCAATAAGAAGCTGGAAGAAGCGCGCCGCGACTATGAACTGTTGAAGCAGACCCTGGCCAACACCGACAACAACGGCACGGATGACACCAGCCCCTCGTTCAAAATGATCGAGGATGGCAGCGAGACACTGAGCCGCGAGGAGACCGCCCAACTGGCGGCACGCCAGGAAAAGTTCATAAAACACCTGGAGGATGCACTGCTGCGGATACGCAACAAGACCTACGGTATCTGCCGCGTTACCGGCCGTCTGATCAGCAAGGAGCGTCTGCGCCTGGTACCGCACGCCACGCTGAGCATAGAGGCCAAGCAGCAGATGAACGGTTGAGCCACGGCTCGAACGTATTTGGCTTTCGGTGAAGCGTATCCTGCTGGTCATCCTTCTAGTGCTGGTCGCCGACCAGGCACTGAAGTTCTGGGTGAAACTCACCTTTTATTATGATAGCTCCATTCCCTTGTTCGGGGAATGGGGCTATCTGCATTTCATAGAGAACCGGGGCATGGCCTTCGGCATGGAATTCGGCGGCCGCTGGGGTAAACTGATGCTCACGTTATTCCGGATCGTGGCGGTGGTGATCATCGGTATCGGTCTTAGGCGGATGGTCGAACGCAAAGCAACCTGGGTCCAATGCATCAGCGTGGCATTGATCTTCAGCGGAGCTTTGGGCAATATCATCGATAGCACGTTCTACGGCTTGATCTTCAGCGAGAGCACTCCATTCGAGAAGGCGGTCCTTCTTCCGCCGGAAGGTGGTTATGCTCCCCTGTTCCATGGCGCTGTAGTGGATATGTTCTACTTCCCCATCTGGCAGGGACGCCCTCCGGAATGGGTACCATTCATCGGAGGCGAGCACACCGTCTTCTTTCGTCCGGTCTTCAACATCGCTGATGCCGCCATCACCATAGGTGTGATCCTGTTCATACTAAGCCAGGGTGGCCGCGCCCATCATGAAAGCGAACAGCCTGCCGCCACCACAGAGCGGTTGGATCCTTCGCAGCAGCTCCCCCCGGATGCCGATGATCGGAAAGCTTCAGCGTAGACGAAATCTGATCCCGAATAAACTCATGCCCCTCACCGATCGGGAAGCGGGCATATTCGGTCTTCCCTGTACAAGCCAGCCTGGCCTCGCCTCATAGTGAAGGGACATCCTGCTCCAGAACGCATGTTCCTGTGCCAGCCGGAGATCCACACCGAAGAGTAGGTACAGTGCGTACCAATGGGTGTTCGCCGTCTTGAATGACTCGCGTTTCAACGTACGGTCATAAGCAATGGAGTCGCCGTACTGGATCTGATGGAGAGAATTCTCAATGCTGCGGGAATGATGCAGGGAAACCTCTCCTCTCCCATTCACTCCCATGCCACCCATGATCCCCGCTCCCCATTGGAATGACCAGCGGGAACGCGTATTCCTCTCCATGACCAGTGCGACATCCAAGCCAATACGGTCACGGGTATGATGGGCTTGATATCGCTCCTGAAAGACCGTATCCACCGGGTAAGATCCGCCAGTTACCGTGGAGATGAGTGTGTCGTATGGGCCGGATCGCGTATCCGACCAGTGACCATTCTTGACCTCTCTGCCATGATCGACAAGACCGAGACGCAGACTGGTCGTTCGCTGTTGCGTACCACCGATGATGAAACCCACATTCGCCACGCCCATCCCGCCGATACCCATATCAAATGAACCACCCGTGAACTTTGGCGGAGCATCCTTCAAAAGATCACTCTCAGGGAACAGACCGCGCCATTCCGTATAACTGGGGGCCTGGATCGCATGGGCCAAATAGCCGCCCATCAAATAAGCATCATTCAGCACGATACGGTAACTCGCGCCTTCCTGACCACGCACCGATATACATGGCAGCATGAGCAAGAAGGCCACCGTACAGGATCCCAGCGAGCGTATGATGACCTTCGGAGCGATCATGCGATCCGCTTTTCCTCAAAGGAACATGATCAAGCCGTTCCATTCACCCGATCTAAGGCTAGCATCCCTTTTTCCTGGAGCGTTTCCGCGATCTGTACAGCATTTGTGGCTGCGCCTTTCCGAAGGTTGTCGGCCACGATCCACATGTTCAAGGTGCGTGGCTGGCTTTCATCCAGGCGCAACCGCCCCACGAATACTTCATCCTTCTCCTGGGCGGTGATCGGCATCGGGTAGATGTCCGCCATGGGATCGTCCGCCACAACAACACCGGGCATGCGCATCAAACGCTCACGCACCTCCTCCAGGCTGAACCCCCGGCCCAATTCCACATTCACCGATTCGCTATGCCCCCCGGTAACAGGAACACGTACCGCAGTGCATGTTACGCGAATGGCGGGGTCCAGGATCTTCCCGGTCTCCTGCACCACCTTCATCTCTTCCTTGGTATATCCATTGTCCAGGAACACATCGCAACGAGGGATCACATTCCTATCGATCCTGTATGGATACACCATATCCACGGAGCCGCCCTCACGTTCCTGCTCCATCTGCCGGATGGCGGCCTGGCCGGTACCGGTGACGCTTTGATATGTGCTCACCACCACCCGTTCCACACCAAAGGCTTCGTGCAATGGTGCCAGCACCATCACCAGCTGGATCGTGCTGCAATTCGGGTTGGCAATGATGCGATCCTCGCCCGTAAGGATCTTTCCATTCACCTCCGGCACCACCAGTTTCTTGTCCGGATGCATGCGCCAGGCACTGCTGTTGTCAATGACCGTGCAGCCCAACTCGGCAAAGCGCGGTGCCCATTCCAGCGAAACGGCGCCTCCGGCGGAAAAGAGCGCAAGGTCCGGACGGGCGTTCACTGCCTCTTCCAGTGCGATCACTGCGTGCTCCTGTCCCTTGAAGACCACGTGCTGGCCTGCGGATCGCTCACTTGCGACAGGCAACAGTTCGGATACCGGGAACGAGCGCTCCTGGAGCACCTTCAACATCACTCCTCCTACAAGGCCAGTGGCCCCAACTACCGCGACCTTCATGCGTTCCTGTGAATATTCAGGCATCGAAAGTACTACCTTGTACGCGGATGCGCGGGCCTTGGTGGGCCCCCTCATCGCTCAAGAAATGTCCATGCCCCGATACTTATTCCTGCTGGCCGTATTCTTCAGTCTGCCGGTCCTGGCGCAGTTCAATGATGATCTCAGTGATGGCGATTTCACCAACGACCCTGCCTGGAGCGGCGATGATGCCCTGTTCATTGTTGTTGAAGAGGGGGGCGACCACTTGTTGCGCAGCAACAGTGCCGGTGCGGCCACATACCACCTAAGTACACCCAGTTCCCTGGCCACGAATGCACAATGGGAATTCTTCGTTGATCTACGCTTCGCGACCTCCGGTTCCAATTACGTAGACGTGTACCTCATCAGCCA
>JAEZCB010000291.1 GCA_023412755.1 Bacteroidota bacterium | reverse complement strand
AGCCTGGATATGTCTGGTATCGCTGTAGTAGTTGATACGCCACTGGCCGGTACGCTCAGCAGCACAATTACCAATGTTTGTCTGGTGAATGGCATGGCCGATCTCAGCGCGACGCATAATGGATATTATTTACCCGTAGGCTATGCCTCCCAGTACATATTAGCGCATGATGGCGTGATCCTCCAGTTGGATACTATGCCCTACTTCACCGTGAGCGGAATAGGCGGTTGGGCGCTCCATTCCCTGATACATGATCCAGGCACGTTCGATCTCAATGCGATCGTTTTGGGCTCCACTACAGTGGATGATCTAGGGTCCATGCTTGCCGCGGAGGGTGGCCCGTTCTGCGCCGACCTTGATACGGATGGGGTTTTGTTCATGGTGGATCCATGCGGACCGAACGAGTGTTTGGCCGATGCGGGTGCACTCACTGGTCCTCAGACCATTTGTGTGGGGGCGGGTTACTTGGCCAACCCCATTGGTGCGATCGTTCCGGATGGTTTTTTACAAGCATACGCAGTGGCGTATCTGTTCACGCTCGGTCCATTGATCACATATATGACCACCGATCCCGAGATCCTGATCAATGGGCCTGGGCCACAGTTCATCATCCCTATCGTCTATGATCCCATATACGTCGATATTTCGACGATCATGGACGTACCACCAGAAGCATTGCAATATCTCATCACTCCAGCCGGTGTTTGCGGACATATAGGAGCGGGTATCACAGTGCATGGACAGGATTGCAATGATCAGGATGAACTGGGCATGACCCAAGTTTGGCCCGTACCGGCAACGAATGTCATCAAGATCGAATTAGCCTCCGCGGCCACTGCCAATACCGTTCTTGCGCTTTACGACCTCACCGGTGCCCTGGCACTACCTGAACGCGCTATCGCAGAAGGGGTCAGCCTGGTCGAGGTTGATATCAGTTCGTTGGTATCAGGATCCTATGTTCTCCGCCTTACGAATAGGACCGGCGCTTCAAGTTTCAGTTTCACGAAGAACTGATCATTGTGGATTCTGATGTAGAAAAGCCACGGTTATCCGCGGCTTTTCGCATTGTTGATCTGCTCCCTCTCACCGCACCCACGTCTGTGTTCTATAAAAGAACGCCACGTACCCGCGCACCTTCAGATCACCATCTTCAAGCCAGATCTTGCAATCGTAGGTCTTGCCACTTTCTGGATCAAGTATGGTGCCACCGGTCCAATCGTTGCCCGAACGGGTCATGCCTTGTATGATCCGCATGCCCAGCACAGGTTCGTCCTTCTTGTCGCCGGTGCATTTCGCGCATAGCGCATCGCGTTTCGCCAGGTCCACGATCTCCACAATGCGCCCGCTGGCAACACCATCCTTCACGGTGATCTCCACCACCGAGCGTGGCTTGCCGGTCTTGTCATCGATGGTGGTCCACTTGCCGGCGATGCTTGCTTCGGCCGGTGGCATCATGGTGTTCACCGCCAAAAGGAGAAGGAGGAGGATGTGCATGGTGCTCTAGAAGCTTCGGCCTATGCCAACAACGTACCGGAATGCGAAGTGTTCTGTTTCTCCGGCGGGGATCGCCGATAGGAAGAGGGGCATATCCAGACGCAAAGTGAGTGGCTTGATCCCCGTGAGCGGTCCCCAGCGCTTTATGGTGAGCGCCACACCTGCTCCGGCATCGGCACGGGGTTCGGCCAGTTGGATCCGTTCCCTTTCATCGGAGATCCGCGTTATGCCCATCATGCCGGCATCGGCGAAGAGATAGACATCCAGGTCCAACGTTCTGGAAAGTGCTCCACGGGGAAACCGCACCAGGCCATCGAGGTCCAGTTCCAGGCTGGCCGATGTTCCTGTGGTGCCTGCGTATGTGGCCACGATGCCGCCCTGGTCATCCAATTCAGGGGCGAGATACCCGGCATATCCACGCAAATTCAAACCTCCAGCGAAATGGAAGTTGTTGGTGGTGGTGCCATGGCCGAGCCATTCATACGGCACGAAACCGATGCTGCGCACATATTTGTTCTCCATCATCTCCTCCGGGTTTCCGCCTGCCAGGAAGAGTGCACTTTCCCGTGGCGTGCGGCCGGTGCCATACTGGCCGAATACTCTGCTATGCAAACGCAGGCGCCAGAAACTCCAGCGATCTATGGCGGAGAACCGCACCTGTGCATAGTTGAAGGCGCTACCCACACTGCTGTTGCGCACTTCCAACCGGAGATCGCCCTCGCCATGGCTGTGATGGTATCTGTGGCGCAGCCCCACGTCCACACGGCCATTCAGCCGCGCTGGTTCCCATTGGTCCGGGTAGAGCAGGTAGATCAGGTCTGTGCTGTCCTTGCGGATGAAGTAATGCACATCCACGTTCGCCTCCGTGCGTTTGTCCGGCAGTATCCAGTGGAAGCCACCACCATACCGTTCCAGGCCATCGAGCAGCCGCGCATGCAGGTTCACCGTGGCTCCTTTCAACACTTTTTCGATCCCATTCTCATAACGGAAGTTGAATGAAATGGGATCGTACCGGTTGTCCATGCCTCCACCTGGCAGGTGCTGGCCGAAACCCGTGTTAAGCCATGTGGTGAGGTGGAAACGGTGTTTGTACCGCATGTAGCTGCTGTTGGCATGCAGTCCCAGCTTCACCCCATCATAACCGTTCCACCAAAGGTCCGGCCGGCCGAAGACCTCGTAGTACCGCCGATCGGGCAGTTGCCGCAGGTGATGGTCCGGTGATACACTAATGGGCCTGTCCAGATGATCGTTCACTTTATAGGCATCACCCAGTCTGTCCGTGGGGTCTATGATCACCTGTTCTATACCACTGGGTATATCCACCTGCACCAGATAGTCGCGTTGCACATCCCCTTGCTGGTACCATCGTGGCAATATGGTGGCATCTGTCTTTTTTACGAACCAGGTGTTGGGAATGTGGAAGTCATGCACGGTGCCATCACGTGCTATGATGCGCAGGTCGATCGGCATCTGCATGGATCCCTTTCTTCGCAAACGGATCACCTGGCCATTATCCCTGTCCCTTCTGCGAATACCCTTCACCGCATAGTCGATGCGCCAGTCGCGATCGATCCATTGATCGAAGAACCAGTTGAGGTCCACCCCGGTATGGCTGATGAAGCTTTGGCGCATATCCTCCGGATAGGGATGGAGTATGCTCCATTGATCCACGTAGTTGCGCATGGCATCAAGGAAGAGCTCATCACCCAGCACGTACTGGAGGTTGTAGAGCATCACGGCCGTCTTGTAGTACACATGGCCATAGCCCATGCCAAAGCCTTGGATCAATGAATAGTCATCGCTGTGCACATTGAGCGGTGGCAGCTGGTCCCGTACCGCATCCCGTTGGTAACCATAGTAGACCTCGCTTTCCCGTGCCAACACCGGCCGTTTATAACGTTTTTCATAGAAATTGCCGGGTATATCCTCCACCAGCGTATCACCATCTATGCGCTCCAGACCCCATGCGGTGAGGAATTGGGTGAAACCTTCGTCCATGAATGCGCGGTAGGTCTCATTGTTCCCGAGCATGCCGAAGAACCAGTTGTGCGCCACTTCATGCACCAGCAGGCTGCGGTATTCCGGATCACGCCCGCCATCCAGGGTAAGCATGGGGTATTCCATGCCGTCGCGGGCATCGGCCACGATCATCTTGGGGTATGCGTACATGCCGAAGTCCTCACTGAACACGCGAATTATTTCAGCCGTGTAACTCGCAGCATTCTGCCAGCCACTTGCATGCGGCTCCTGGGCGAGCGAGATGCATCGCACCCCGTTCCATTCCGCCTCACCGATCCGGTATGTCGGATCGGCGGTGAAGGCGAAGTCATGCACATTCTCCGCATGGTATACCCATACCTTTCGAATGGATGTGTCGGGTTCGAGGATCACGCTTGGAGGTTCATTCCATGGCTTATCCTTGAAGTTGAGGAGATCCAGGCGTGCCCGCAGTTCAGCAGGCAATACTTCCTCCTCATTCTGTAACACGCCGGTGGCCTCCACGATGTAGTGGTGCGGCAGATCGAGATGCACATCGAATGTGCCGAAGTTGCCATAGAACTCATGCCCAAGATGCTGCTGGGTATCCCAACCCATGCGCCGGTCGTACACCGCGATCCGCGGATACCAGTGCACGCCATCATAGTGCTTGTATCCCCATGCATTGAAGAGTTTCATGCGCCGGTATATGCCCATGGCCCAGTGGGTGGAGAAGCGGATGCGGAAGGTGAGATGGTCCCCAGGCGCGAGGGGTCGTTCCAGTTCCACGCGAAGTACGGTGTTGTCCTTTTCCGTACGCAGGGCCATCTCATCCACGGTTATGCTTTCGATCATGGTGCCGGCATACGGTTCCACAGACCGCCCTGGTCTCACCGGATCGCCGCGCATGTAGGAGCCGGGCACGTAGGCTTCCTGGTAGAGATGGAAGAACACCTCCTGCAGGGTGTCCGGGGAATTGTTCCAGTAGGTAAGGCCCATGTCCCCTTCCACCATGTCCCGTGCATCATCCAGCCTGGCATGGATCACAT
>JAEZCB010000258.1 GCA_023412755.1 Bacteroidota bacterium | reverse complement strand
GCCTGGCATGGATCACATAATGCACATCCTGCTGCCAGTAGCCTTCGTAAGGCGGCCGGTTCTTCCAGTAATATGGATTGTCGGCATTCCGGTAGGTGTTCGGTGGCCGGGTGGGATCGAAAGGTTGGGCTGCCGATCGCAACATGGGCGAAAGCAGCATGAGCAGAAGAAGGAGGCGCATGGCACGCCGAAGTTATTTGGATCCTCCCTTGTCCTTCACCCGCCTGCGCAGTTCCAGGCGCTCGCTGTGGTGGCGGTGGGCCCTGCCGATGCTTGTATTGAGTTCGTAGCCGATGAGCAGCACGATCATGTTGATGTAGATCCAGATCTGTACGGCGAGTATGGCACCGATGGAACCATAAAGGGCGTTGTAGTTGGTGATGTTGCTGAATACAAAGCCCAGGGCTTCGGATACCAGCAGGATGAGCAGCACGGCCAGCAAGGCACCTGGCGTAAAGATGCGGAAGCGCTTGTTCCGCATATCGCCTGCGTAATAAAGAAGGGCCACACCCAGGATCACCAAAAGGATGGATAGGGCCCATTTCACAAAGAACACCACCACCAATTCCAGGAAACTGCCGAAGAAACCCACGGATTCCAAGGCGCGCATGGCCACGCCGCTCAGGGTGAAAAGGTGTATTACCACCATGAGCAGGATGGAGAGCGCCAGCAGCACCCAGAGGCTGATCATGCGTTGTTTGAAGGCACTGTGCCAGCGCGATAGATTGGTGCTTCCGCTGAAGCCCAACAGAATGGCGTTCACGCTGTTGCTGGCAAGGAATACGCCGATCACAAAGCTTACCGAGAGTAGGGTGGTATGCCGGCGCAAAACCAGATCGTGCAGCGTGCTTTCTATGAACAGGTACACATCCAATGGGAGCATGTCATGAATGGTATCCAGCAAGCGCTCCTGAAAATCCGGTATGGGCACGAACGGGATAAGTGTGAGCAGTACGATGATCCCTGGAAAAAAGGCGAGAAACACCTGAAAGGAGATGGCCGATGCTCGTGTGAGCAGGTTTCCCTGGGCCAGAGCGGTGAAGAAGAACCGCGAGATCTCATACAGGCTGAAACCCTCGAAACCCGGAGGCTGCACTTCTTTTGCCCAGTGCATGACCCGCCGGAAGACCCGGGAATACAACAGCTTCTTCTGGAGCCGTTGCAGCATCTGTCACAAGGCTTTCAAACTCAGGTCCAGCGAAGGTGCTCCGTGGGTGAGCTGGCCCACGGAGACCATGTCCACTCCGGTTTCCGCATATGCCCGCACAGTGCCCAGATGGATGCCACCCGATGCCTCCGTTTCGCAATGTCCGTTGATGTGGGCCACCGCTTCACCGAGCTTTTCAGGAGTGAAATTGTCCAGCATGATCCGCTGCACACCACCTGTTTCAAGTACGATGCGAACTTCACGCAGATCCCTTGTTTCCACCTCGATCGGAAGTTGGAGCGCGTGGCGGTCCAGGTAGGCCCGGGCGGCGATGATGGCTTCCTGAACGCCACCCGCCATATCGATATGATTATCCTTGATCATGATCATATCGAATAAACCTTGTCTGTGGTTGTGGCCGCCCCCGATCCGAACGGCCCATTTCTCCACGGCACGCATTCCCGGGGTGGTCTTTCGGGTGTCCAGCACCTTGCAGCCGGTTCCTTCAACGGCCTCCACAAAGCGGCGTGTAAGGGTGGCTATACCACTCATGCGTTGCATGAAGTTCAGGATCAGCCTTTCGATGGTAAGGATGGAACGCGCCGGACCGGCCATGGTGAAGGCCACATCGCCAGGTTCCACAGCTGCACCATCCTGGATGAATATGCGCAGGTCCAGTTGGTGATCGAAGTGCCTGGCGATCATAATGGCGAGGTCCACTCCCGCCAGCACACCCTGTTCCTTTACAAGCAGCCGGGCACCCTTGCGGGCATCGGCCGGTATGGTGGCAAGGGTGGTATGATCGCCATCACCCAGGTCCTCTTTGAGTGCCAGGTCGATCAGTGCCTCGATACCGTCTGGAAGCAAGGTTTCAAAGGTCGTTCTTGCTGTTCTCTATCCGCAGCTGTTTCACCATGAGTTCCTCATCCATCTTCTTCAGGAAGAAGGTGACCCTGAAATAGCCGGAACGGGTGCGGAGTATGCCGATGAAATACTTGTCCCCGAACTTGCTTACGCCACTGTGCTCGATCACCATGTCCACCGGCGGATGGTCGTTGAAGAACTTGCGGAGGATCTGTTCCGCCTGTGCTTTGCTGTACACATCGGCATTGTCCTTCACCGTAAGGTCTATGTTGGGAATGAAGTGGGCGGCCAGATCGCGGGAGTTCCCGGTCTTCATGGCCAACACCACCTTGTCCTTCACCACTTCCTGCGCCTGGAGCCCGAAGAAGGGCAGCACCAGGGCGAAGAGCAGTGCCATGCGCGGCATCATCGGTTGCATTTGTTGCGAAATTTGGCAAATACCGGGCCATGGACCGCCATGGGTTGGCCGCATGTTATGAACAACCGCAAGGTATGAAGCTGAGACTGATCATGATAGGTAAGAGCGAGCGGGGCTTCGTGAGCGAAGGTCTGGAGCATTATCTGGCACGGATGGCCCGCAAGGAGCAGGTGGAACAGCTGGTGCTGCCCGAGGCAGGTAAAGGCGATGCGGCTTATCAGCAACGCGTGGAGGGAGAGCGGATCGAGGCTGCAATGCGGCCAGGCGAGAAGCTGGTGCTGCTGGATGAGCATGGCGAGGAATTCACCAGCACGGGTTTCGCCGATCAGTTGGCCTCCTGGCGCGATCAAGGGGTGAGACAGGTGGCTTTTGTGATCGGCGGGGCCTATGGCCTATCGCCCGGCTTGCGCCAAAGAGCGGATCTGGTGATGTGCCTATCACGCATGACCTTTCCTCATCAATTGGTGCGCGTGCTGTTCGCCGAGCAATTGTACCGGGCCTATATGATCATGGAGGGGAGGCCTTATCATCATTGAGATCGGGTTTTTGAAAGACACCCAATAGGGAGCGCCCCATGGAATGGAAAAGCAGTCTGTCCAGGATGGTGGAGGCGGGGATCATGGACCTATCCCACAACCTTATTTGTGCTTCGTCCGGTATCGCCTGTTTCAAGAACCACTTATTTCCTAAAGAGGCCATCAAGCCAACACTATCAAGGTATTTCAAGAACCGATGTTCAGCGCCAGGGGGTATTTCGCGGCGCAGGGATCTCTTATTGTATCTTCTGAAATGACCTATGGCC
>JAEZCB010000255.1 GCA_023412755.1 Bacteroidota bacterium | reverse complement strand
GCCTTCGATCCGTTCACCGTACGTTGTTCCTGAACGAATTCAGCCAGGAGGTCCAGCGCTTCGCGGCGCTCCTCAGGGATGGCTTCCACTGCAGGCACCACGCGTTCTTGCACGTATCGCTGCAGGTCGGAGTTCAATGGACGTACCGTGTCGGGTGAAGCCATGATCAAATGGGAGAGTGATATCAAGAGCCTTATAGGAAGTGTGTTCAGCAGCAGGCAACGCCCAGGTCACAGCCTTCCAGGCCGGTGTCCTTTTTGTTGGAAGTTGTCTCCGGCGCGCAGCAACTGTCCATTGGCTTGTGCGCATATAGTGTTATGCTGAAGATTCCGCTGCCAATTTGTTTGTAGCTGACGATCTCTTCCGCAGTGAGGTATTGCCCAAGGATATCGTCCGGTATGATGATCGGCTTCCGTTTGCGCACCTGCATATCTTCGAATCCCGCACCCTCCACGATGCGCAGGTAGTCTTTTTCCTGGAGCGCGCCAGAGACGCAGCCCGCATACATTTCCGCAGCACCCTTGAGCTTCTCAGGAAGTTCTCCATTCAGCACCACATCGCTGATGCTGAAGTGGCCTCCTGGCCTCAGCACGCGCAGCACCTCGCTGAAAGCCTTCTTTTTGTCGGGCACCAGATTTAGTACACAGTTGCTTACGACCACATCCACCATGCAGGCACTGAGCGGCAGTTTTTCAATGTCGCCCTGGCGGAACTCCACGTTCTGGAAGCCAAGTTTCTGCGCATTCTCCTTCGCCTTTGCGATCATCTCGGGGGTGAAGTCCACGCCGATCACACGCCCATCAGGACCTGTGATATTGCGCGCGACAAAACAATCGTTGCCGGCGCCGCTGCCCAGATCGAGCACGGTGTGGCCGGGTCTGATGCCGGCATGCTCGGTGGGAAGTCCACAGCCCAGACCGAGGTCGGCATCGGGCACGTAGCCTTCCACTTGGGCATAATCGTCCGTCATGATGTTATAGACCTCCGTGCTACAGCCGCCCGCCCCGCAACAGGAGCTGGCATTGGTGGCCTTGTCCTGGCTGGCTATTTCCGCGTATTTGCGGCGGACGAGGTCTTTGAGGTTATCGTTGGTGTTCATGTGGTGGCGCTTCGCGCTTTTGATCTTGGGATGGGGGCATATCATGATCCGCCCTTACGAGCCGATCAGCAGCATTCGCTGCTCACCGGCTTGTAGCTATCGAAGAGTTTGTTGAAGGCGGCCTGCACTTTCGCCCAGGCCTTAGGCTCAATGCAATAGCACACGCTGGTGCCTTCCACCGTTCCAGCGATCAGGCCCGCGTCTTTTAATTCACGCAGGTGCTGGCTTATGGTCGCCTGCGCCAACCCGAGCTCATCCACCAGGCTGCCGCAAACGCAGGCGTTCTGCCGAAGCAGGTATTGCAGAATGGCGATGCGTGCCGGATGCCCCAGCACCCTGCCCCATGTGGCCAACTGGTTCTGGCTGGCGGTGAACAATTCGGTCTTCGTTACGCCCATAGGTCTACATATTCATTGCAATATTACGATGAATATGTTTCATCGTCAAGTACCGATGAATACCATGGCCGGGATCCTGTTATGAACAGGAACGGCTCCAAACGGAGCCGTTCGAGAGGTCACCGGTCAATAGACATCTGGATCGCGGACATCCTCCTTGGTCGCCGGAATGACTGGTGCGACATCGTGCTTCCTACGCTGGGATGTGTTGCGAAAAGTACCGGCTGGATCCCGATCATCCATTTGCCGTCCATGCTGCCCTTTCGCAAGTATGGCCGCGGCACCTGCCAAAGCACCTACCACGGCGGCTGCGGCCCACATGATGTTGCGGTTGCGCATCTTCACTGCGCGGGAACGGCCATTTGTCCAACCTCCGCCGATAGTGGCATGTCTTGAAGGTTGGTAGAGGTTGCCATGCTTCGGGCCTTCCCGCTCCTCCTTGAAATGCTCCTCCTTCACCTGCTTGTGGAACATGTTCGCAAAAAGATCCGGAGAAAGGTATTTCATGAGCATGTTCTGGATGCCCATTCCACCTACGATCACCTCCGGTTTCGGATCTTTTGCGAGCGCCACGATCTGTTCGGCCACTTCACGTGCGTCCACAACGGGAGGCATCGCCTTCACCTCGCGGCCCATGTAGTTCGCCGCATTGTCAAAGAGAGGGGTGTCCACCGTGGCGGGTAGAACGGTGCAGACATGTATGTCCTTTTCATCCATCAGTTCCTGCCGCAGACTAAGACCCATGCCGCGTATGGCGAATTTGCTGGTGCTGTATGCCACCGAGAAGGGCTGTCCGGTGATGCCGACTATGGAGGAAACATTGATCAAGGTGCCATGCCTCTGGCGCTTGAAGATGGGTACAACGGCATATGCGCCATACAAATAACCCATCACGTTGATGTCCATAAGGCGGCGCATATCCTCCATGGGTGTTTCGGTGAAGGGTCCCATCAGGGCCACAGCGGCATTGTTCACCCATACATCGATGCGGCCAAACCGTTCCATGATCCGCTGTACAAGTTGCTCCACCTCGTCCTGGCGGCTCACATCACAGGTGAAGTACATGGCGTTGGGACCATAGCGCTCGCAGATGTTGGAAAGGTCCTCCAATGCCTCCTTTTTCCGGGCCACAAGGACCACGGTATGTCCTTGTTCCACGAATTCCAGGGCCGTTGCCCTGCCTATGCCACTCGATGCTCCTGTAATGACGACGATCTTCTTTCCATTCATGATCCGATCCCTTTGATGCGATGAACTTGTTCGAAGATACCATCGCAGCAGAGCGGATACAATGGTGCACCTGTCACTTCGGAGCGTTCCGGTAGATAAGGATACCTACGGCACCGAACAAAAGATTGGGAAGCCACACCGCGATGAACGGATCGAGGCCCGCGTTCGTCGAGGCCACGGTGGTCAGCTTCATGGCGAAGATGTAAAGCAAGGCAAGCAACACGCCCACGGCCAAATGTGCGCCGGTGCCGCCCCGTGTCTTGCGGCTCGCGATGCTCACACCGATGATGGTGAATACATAGGTGGCAAAAGGGTAGGAGGTACGTTGATGTTTCTCGATCCTGTATGGCATCAGGTTGGCGTCACCCTGCGCCTGTTTGGTGGTGATGTAGTCATTGAGATCGCTCCAGCTCATGGCCATGGAGGTTTCCCAACGTTGGCCCACATCGGAAGGTCTCAGCGGGATGAGTGTGTCCAATTCCGCAGCTCGCTGGATCGTCTCATGTTCATCATGGATGATCCGTATCACCACATCATGTACATGCCAGCGACCGGTGATGGTGTCATAGCGGGCACGGTCGGAGGTGAGCTTTTTCACGAGCCGATCCTCCTCCCAATGCTCCAGTGAGAAGCGCTGCCCGGTGCCATGTTCGGCGCTGAAGGATTCGAAGTAGGCGATGACCCCTGGCGCTATCTCCCGGTGTATGTGTGTGGCATCCACACGGAACGTATTCCTGATGTGCTCCTCTTCGAATGCCAGCCTCACGGTATTGGCTCTGGGCAATACGATGTGATTGGTGACCAGGGAAAGCCCGGTGAGAAAAGTGGCGGCCAGGAAGTACGGCCACATGATGCGCGGAAAACTGACTCCGCTGCTGAGCATGGCCACGACTTCCGTACGGTGTGCGAGCCGGCTGGTGAAGAGCAGCACCGCCAGGAATATCAACAACCCGCTGAACAGGTTGCTGTAGTAGATCACGAAGTTGAGGTAGTACTCACGGATCACCTCCCAGGCACCCGCCTTCATCTTCGCGAAATCATCGGTCTTCTCGCTGAAGTCGAACACCACGGCAATGGCCATGATGATCACCAGGATGAAGAAGAACGTCCCCAGGAACTGGCGGATGATATAGCGGTCGAGGGTGCGGAACACGGCGATCAGATGATCAGATGATCAGAAGATCAGATGATCGAAGTAATGGGATTCTGAGAGGTTGATGTTTGGCCGAGGTCTTTCTGCGATCCATTTTGAACCAGATGGGGGTTGCTTAGAACGGGGGCTTTTTCTGCTTCCGACCCGAGCACGAGCCGAGGGACACCCCCTTGCACGAGATCCTTCGGATCAGAGGAGCATAAAATGGAAGCGCCCATAGCGATCCACGGCATTTCATTCTCTGATCATCTAATTTTCTGATCATCTGATCCTAAAGCCTTGTTTTCAGTTTCGGCAACATCTCGTTCTTCCAGTTCGCGAAGGTGCCTTCCATGATCTTCTCCCGCGCCTCCTTCATCAACGACAGATAGAAGCCCACGTTGTGCAGGCTGGCGATCTGCTGGCCGAGCATTTCGCCGCTTTGGAAGAGGTGACGCACGAAGGCTCGGGAATAGAAACTGTCCACCCAGGTGGTGCCGTGTGGGTCCAGCGGGCCGTGATGGTCGGCCCATTGCTTGTTCTTGATCTGCAGCACACCTTCGCGGGTGAATAGCATGCCGTTGCGGCCGTTGCGGGTGGGCATCACACAATCGAACATGTCGATGCCGCGGGCCATGTTCTCCAACAGGTTCCA
>JAEZCB010000273.1 GCA_023412755.1 Bacteroidota bacterium | reverse complement strand
AGATGGCATGATCCAAAGCCTGGAACAGCGCGTGGGCGAATTCCTTCCCGAGTTCGATAACGGTTGTCATGCACGGATCACACTGTGGCATCTGCTTACCATGAGCACCGGTCTGGATTGGAGTGAGAGTGGCAGGGACCCATTCAGTGATGCGGCGCGGGGCTACTATGGCAGCCACGTTCGAAAAGTGAGCCTGGAGCAGCCTTGCCGCACAGAGCCCGGTCTGGAGTTCGACTACATCAGCGGAAGTACGCAGATCATGGCCGAAGTGCTGGAGGCGGCGTACGGTACGGGGCTGGACCAATTGATGCAGGAGAAATTATGGGAGCCGCTGGGTGCAGAGCATGATGCGTGGTGGGGCAAGGATCACGCGGAAGGAGACTTCAAGGCATTCTGTTGCCTCTATGCCACCGACCGAGATTTCGCGCGGCTGGGCAAATTGTATTTGGATAGCGGAAGGTGGCATGGCCAGACCATCATTCCGTTGGATTTTTGGCAGGCCTCCATCACGCCGGCCCCCTTGTCAGATGGCGGCAGACCCAATGAGCGATATGGGTATTTCTGGTGGCTGGCGGAGCTGGAGGGGCGGCCGATCCACTATGCGCGTGGTTTCCATGGCCAATATGTAGCGGTGGTCCCTGATGAGCGGCTGGTGATGGTGCGCACGGGCATGAAGCGGGAAGAGGTGAATGATGAAGGGCATCCCAGGGATGTGTTCGAATGGATCGGTATCGCACGGGAGCTGGCCGGCAACAGACCGGGTGGCCCGCATATTGCAGCGGATCGGCCATGATCAGGGATATCCATACACCGAAGGTGGAAGGGGTGGCCATGGCCGTGGTGCCGGAACTCGATGATGCTGGTGATGATGCCTGGTACGTGTATCTGATCAATGAACAGGAGATCGCGTTAAAGAACATTCTCGTTAGTTCGCGCGGATACGGCCATATCGAAGGGGAGAAGCGGCAGACCAGCGAAATGCGCCACTACCTGGACCATCTCGGCCCGAAAAGTTGGGCGAAGATCGAACGGATAGTGGAGGACGTTTTTCCACTGAACAACCAGTATTGGCTGAGTTATTACGTCGGCAGCGCGCTCCACGACAAGAAGTACATCTTCCTTCCGGAAAGCATACAGGAGGATAATTTCACCATGCTTCCGCTGATGAACAAGCGGGGGGTGATGATCCAGTGATCGACCTTCGTCAGGCCCTGTTCGCGCCCATTAACTTGGCCGCAGATCATTCCATCATGCGGTCCGAACAAAGCCGTGATCCCGGCAAGATCCTTTTTCTCGACATTGAAACGGTGCCACAGCGCCGGCGGTATCAGGAACTCGATGCGGTCTCTGCGGGCCTGTTCAACGATAAGACCAGATTCGAGCAGGAGCGCAGCGGCAGGCCGGTGGAGGAGGTGTATGGGGATCGCGCTGGCATTCTTGCTGAGTTCGGAAAGATCGTTTGCATTGGCGTGGCACACATGCACCGCCAGGGTGATGAATGGGCCATTCGCGCGACCTCGTTCACGGGTGAGGATGAAGCCGACATCCTGCGCCGGTTCACTGAACTCTGCGACAGGCATTTCCATACGGATGAGCATTGGCTGTGTGGCCACAATGCCAAGGAATTCGACTTCCCATACATCGCAAGACGTTGTGTGATCAACCGGATCCGAGCCCCGCGGTTGCTGGACATTTCCGGCCTCCGCCCATGGGAGGTGGGTCATATAGACACCATGTCCCTCTGGTGCTTTGGTGATCGCAAGGCGTACACTTCACTTGCATTGCTGGCGCATGTGCTGGGCGTTCCAACACCCAAGGATGATATCACTGGCGCCGACGTAGGAAGACTCTATCATGAGGAGCATGATCTTGATCGCATCGCCCGTTACTGCATGAAGGATGTGGTGGCCACGGCCCAGGTGTACCTGCGCCTCACTGGCAGGCAGATGGTGCATGAAGAAAACATCTCCTACACGTGAACTTGGATCAGCCCACTCTGCTGACCGTGCGGGATCTTACCGTGCGGTTCTCCGGAAGCACGGTAGTGGAGGATGTTTCCTTCCAGTTGAACATTGGGGAGTGCCTGGGGCTCGTTGGAGCGAGCGGTTCCGGGAAGAGTGTGACATCGCTGGCCTTGATGCGGTTGCTTGATACCGGTTCGGCCGAAGTGCGGGGGTCGGTACTATTGGAAGGGAAGGAACTGCAGGAGCTCACCGAGGCGGAGTTCCGTGCGCATCGTGGCCATGATCTGGCCATGGTGTTCCAGGAACCGATGACCGCTCTTGATCCGGTGTACTCGGTGGGGGACCAGGTAGCTTCTGCGTTGCGCCACCACATCGGCCTTTCTTCCAGGCAGGCACGGCAGCGCGTGGTGGAGCTTTTCGATGAGGTCAAGCTGCCATCGCCAGGCGGGTTATACGATCGGTATCCTCACCAGCTTAGCGGCGGCCAGAAGCAGCGCGTGGTCATCGCCCTTGCCTTGAGTTGTTCTCCAAAGGTGTTGATCTGCGATGAACCCACTACAGCGCTGGATGTTCTTGTGCAACGGGAGATCATCGATCTGTTGGTAAGGATCCAGAAAGAGCGCGGAATGGCCATGATCTTCATCACGCATGATCTTGGCGTGGTGCGGGAGGTGGCCCACCGGGCCCTTGTCATGCATAAAGGACGTGTGGTGGAAAGTGCGCCGGTGACGGAACTTTTCCAGAGGCCACAGCATCCGTACACATGCGGGCTTATCGCATGCAGGCCGGATCCATTGAAGCATCCAAAACGGCTGCCAACTATCGAGGAGGCGATGCGAGCCACTGAGCATGCTGATGCCAGGCCTCCCGTCATGACCATTTCCAGGGAAGATCGAAGGACACATGTGGAAGGGCTCATGCAACAACAGCCGTTGCTGCGTGTGGAAGGCCTTGGGAAGAATTATCCGGGCGGCAAGGGAAAGTTCAAACGGGATACTGGGATAGTTCGGGTGCTACAGGATATCGGATTCGAGCTTTATCCCGGGGAAAAACTTGGGATCGTTGGCGGTAGTGGCAGTGGCAAGACAACGCTCGGCAGGAGCATATTGCGGCTGATCGAGCCTTCCGCCGGTCATGTACGGTATACCACGCGGGATCAGCGCGAGGTGGATCTTACCACGCTGTCGGCCGGGAAGATGCGCCACATGCGGCGTGAATTGCAGATCATCTTCCAGGACCCCTATGCGTCATTGAATCCTCGGATCACCATTGGCCGCGCCATCATGGAAGGCATGGAGGTGCATGCCATGGGCAGGGACCGGCAGGAACGAAAAAAAATGATCATCGCACTGCTGGAACGGGTGGGATTGGAGGCCGCCCACTTCGATCGGTTCCCACACCAGTTCAGCGGTGGGCAACGGCAGCGTATCGTGATCGCAAGGGCATTGGCTCTCCGTCCCAGACTAGTGATCTGCGATGAAAGTGTGGCCGCTCTTGATGTGAGCGTGCAGGCCCAGGTGCTGAATCTGTTGAACGAATTGAAGGAAGAACACGGTCTTACCTACATCTTCATCAGCCATGACCTGGCCGTTGTGAAATATTTCTGCGACAGGATCCTGGTGCTGGAGAAAGGCAGGAATGTGGAGCTGGACATGGCAGATGTGGTGTACGAGGATCCCAGGGCGGAGTACACAAAAAAGCTGCTGCAGGCCATTCCCGGCAAGCGTATTCGGGCATGATCACGGAACCTCCATGAAGAGATCACCGCGCATCGTAAGAGGAATGTGAGGCCCTTCATCATGCATCAGGATCACCTCGACTTTGAACCGGCCCGGACGATCTGGCCGGTGAATGATCAGCGCGTGTTCCACCGATCGTCCTGGTGGAATGTCGATCTCGAGTTCAGTGGGATGGATGAAGCCATCATATTGGCCGCCATCGAGGTCATGCAGGCTATAAAGCAACCTGGCGGGACCACCAATAGGTGTTCGTGCATGCAGCGTATCGGTGCCCGAATTATGGATCAGCACCCGTGTCACCGTTGTCATGGCCTTGCTCATGCGCACTGAGGTTCGCAATGGTTCCACTTGGATGCCGGCCCCGGCATCGTCAGACAATGTTCCGGGAGTGGTGATCACATGGTACGTAGCTTCAGGCGGGATCCTGAAATAGCGGTTGTCCAGCAGGTCGGTGCGGTACAGGAACGGCGACCAGTCCGGACCAAGGAAAAGGTGCTTTTTTGCAAGGTGCGTCTTGAACTTTTCCAGTTCATCGATGTGGAATACGGTGACCACCTGCTGTGGTCCCTTGATCGCTGAAACAAGGGCCGTCTCGAATGGAGATGCCCAGATCACCCAGCCATAGGCCCATGGAAAATTGTGCATGTGCGCGATCGCTTTGCGGATGCCTCTATCACGTGCTTCATCCGTGATCCGCTCGGCGAATTGGACCTTGTTGGTGAAGGGAACATGCCCCTGGTGGATGGTGCGCCAGCTGAGCAGAAGCAAAAGCACGAAAAGCGCACGCCCGGCCAGCGCACCCCGGGAAGTAGCTATAGGAGGATGTTCCAGCATGTCCACGAATGGGATCGCCAGGAATAATGCGGTCAACGACAAATAGCTTTCATACATCACAGAAGAATCCCCTTCAGCGTATAGCAGAAGGATGAACACCAGCATTCCCGCGGTGGAAATGATGGTGAAGAACGCAAGCATCCAATGGCGTGAGAATAGGAGCATCAAAGGGGTGGCCAGCAGCAGGAGTAACATTGCTTTGAATGCCTGGAAATTCTCGATGAGGTAAATAGTGCTCGGCAAACCATCGAGTTCACGTAGATGCGCCAACAGGCCGTCCATTCCTGCCATACGTTGTGCTTCATACTCGCTTGTGGTGAGGAAGAGGATCCGAAAGAGATACCAGCTTATCATTAGAATGACCATTATGATCCAGCTAGCATCCGGTCTCTTCTGCTTACGGATCCAGGTATAGATAACGATGAAGATCACCGGTATCAAAAGCAGATGATGGTGGAAGGAGATCCATACGGTCAATAAAAAGGTGCAAAGGGCGATCAGGTAACGTTTTCGGAGGGCGGGCACATCAGGCCGCCTCAGCAGTGCCCAGAGCACCACGCATAGCGCGGCTCCCTGCTGCAGTTCTGCCATGGGATAATAGAACGCATAGCGAGACGCGGCCATGATCACCAACGGAAAGGCCATCGCTGCAATGCGATCCTTCAATACCAAAAGGATCAGCAGGAAATAAAATAGTTGCCAGAGTACGAAGGAGAGCGAATAGCCACGCAAAAAGGTCTCCAACGGTACGCCCAGGTGATGGAGCGCGAGAGGCAGCAACTGCGGTATAACGGCGCCTGCACGTGAATGGATGATCACTGGTTCTCCAGTATCTATCAAGAGCCATGAGAAGTAAGCGGAGTCATAAGTGGTGGTACGTTCCAGGTGGAACACCCAGGCGAATACGAATAGAACGGCCAGGGATAGCGCTGCGGCCGCGATCCCCCATTTGGGCCAGCGCCAACCAGACCAGCCGGTCGCCATGATCAGCTACGGATCCCGTATTTGAGTATGCACCAGATCGCACGGAAGCCATCTTTCCATCCGATCTTCTTCCCTTCGGCATAGGTCCTGCCATAATAGCTAATGCCAACTTCATAGATGCGTATATCCTTCACCCGGGCAAGTTTGGCTGTGACCTCTGGTTCGAAACCGAACCGCTTTTCGCGCAGATCCAATCGCTTGGCGATGTCGGTCCGCATCAGCTTATAGCAGGTCTCCATATCCGTCAGGTTCAAATTATTGAAGGCATTGGAAAGTGATGTTAGGAACTTGTTGCCTATGCTATGCCAGAAGAAGAGGATCCGATGCGGGAAATGCCCCATGAATCTGGAACCATAGACCACGTCCGCGAACCCTTCCATCACAGGTTTCAACAGGAGATCATACTCGCGCGGGTCATATTCAAGATCGGCATCCTGGATGATCAGCAGGTCACCGCTGGCCTCTTTGATCCCACGATGGATGGCCGCGCCCTTCCCCATGTTACCTGGCTGTTCGAAATAGCGGATGTCCATTGCTGTATTAGAGGCCATGTATCGGCGTATCGCTGCTGCGGTGCCATCGTGGGATCCATCGTTCACGACCACAAGCTCCTTCTCGATGCCGTAGCAAGATGGTGCATCGCGGATCTTGTCCAATATCAAATGGATCGTCCGCTCCTCATTATAAGCGGGTATGATGATGGATAATTTCTTGGGAGGGTTGCTCATGTCCCTGGTCACCGTGTCGGTCCGTATCATGATGATCCAAAGGATGTGACGTCCATGACCGTGCGACGTCCAAGGATGCCAAAGATCCTCAGGTGGCGGTCGCTCATCAGCACTTCATACTCATACGATCCCATGATCGTTCCATGCACGGGCCATTCATCGGTAAGCACGCGTTGCCCAGGTTCCAGTTGATCCACTTCACGCAAGTGTAGTGAATGACCTCTGTCATTGAGCATGTGGATGTATAATTTCAAGTGTTGATCCACATCGGTACGGACTATCACATCAGCACCGAGTGGCCGCCTGTCGAGAAGCACATCCTTCAGGTGCTGCGAAAGGAAGTATCCGTCCACCTCTTCCAAGGTTTCTTGCGCCAAATAGTTGCGCTCCACTACCGCTCCCCAGGAAGAGCTGAACAATAGGAACACGAATAAATAAGGGATCGGGGCAATGGTCCTCAGGTCCATGGTCAGTGGCCGCCAGCGCATAACCCAGGTCATTATAGAGTACAACGGGATCGATGCAAGGAGTGCGAGCAGAGGAAGCACCGGCACATTGTACCAAGGCAGCTTGGTGGATGATCCGATGATGATGAGCAGGTAGGAGCAGACGGAAAGTGTGATGATGGTGGTGAGGGACCGAACCCTTGGATCGGAATGGATAAGAC
>JAEZCB010000111.1 GCA_023412755.1 Bacteroidota bacterium | reverse complement strand
GCACGTGTCCATTCGCGGTCTTCCAACACACTCAACAATTCCAGTTCGTGCGGGGGTAAATGTTCCAGTGAGTCTGGAATGAGTCCTTCCTGTCGTATGCGCTCCACGGTTCGCGCAGCGAGGCCTTCCATGAAACTCATCAGGTCCAGGTACAAGGCGGTGGAATCGGCCTCTGGCCATACCTGCTTGATGAAGGCCATGTTCGGCCCATCGGTGAGTTGCGCCGGCAACACCGGTGCCATGAGTACCAAGCCACGCACGCGCCCGGGGTACCGGTCCAGATACGCGTAGGCAAGGCCGTTGCCCATGGAATGTGCCGCCAGGGTGAACTGCTCCAACCTCAACGCCTGTCTCAGGTCTTCCAGGTCCTCCACAAGTCTGCTCAACTTCAAGGTGCTGTCCGGCGCAGGTGAACGCAGGGAGCCGCGTTGATCATAGAGCACGAACCGGTATCGATCCGCCAGCGGCACCAGGGGATCGATCAGGTAGGAATGGTCGGCACCCCATCCGCCATGGAGCACCACCACAGTATCGCCGGGTGATGCAGCATTACCGAATTCGTACACGTATTGCTGGTGTCCATCGTCCGTGAAATTGTACCACTGCTCACTACCGGGAAGTTCCGGCTGTGCCAGCACCATGGTCCATAGCAGGAGCGGCATGATCGTGTACAGTGTCCTCATGCGGCCAAGTTATGTCCGCGGCATCGCCACCTTTGCGACCCGCCATGTATGCCGATGTGATCCTGCCCCTGGCCGTGCCCGGCACATTCACCTACGCACTGGGCCATGATATGGGCGCGGTGGTGCCGGGCATGCGCGTGGTGGTTCCTTTTGGCAGAGGCCGCAAGTTGTATGGTGCATTGGTCCAACGCATACATGATGTGGCACCCACACATGGTGCACCACGGCCTGTGCTCTCGGTGCTGGATGAAAAGCCCGTTGTCACCGAAAGACAACTGCGGCTCTGGGAATGGATCGCCGGCCACTACCTCTGCACATTAGGCGAAGTGATGATCGCCGCGTTGCCCGCGCAACTTTCGCTAAGCAGCGAAACACGGCTGGTGGCTGGAAGATCGGAGGCGATGGATGTGGCGGTGAAGGGCCGCGCCTCCCTGCTGCTTGATGCACTGGAGGAACGGCAGGTGATCACGCTCCAGGAGGCCGGTGAACTGCTGAACACCAAGGATCCCATGCCCCTGGTGCGATCGCTCATGGATAAGGGCGCATTGATGCTGGAGGAAGAGATGCGCGATACCTGGAGGCCTCGCATGGTGAACTATGTGAAGCTTTCACCGGAAGCCGCCACCGAAGAAGCTCTGCATGGCTGGTTCGACCGGTTGGAGAAGGCACCGAAACAGCTGCATCTGCTCATGCGCTACATCGAACTCTCACGCATGTTCAGCGATGCGCCCAAGGAAGTGGATCGCGATAAATTGCTGCACACCAGCGGCACCACGCCGGCCATCCTGAAGGCCTTGGTGCAAAAGGGACTTTTCCGGATCGAACAACGGGAGGCTGGCCGTCCGCCAGGGACCATCGATCCGGTGAGCGCTCCTACCCTATCACCCGCACAGGCCGAAGCGCTGGCCGAAGTGCGCAACGCATTCGCTGAAAAGGACGTGGTGCTGTTGCGCGGCGTTACATCATCGGGAAAGACCGAGTTGTACATCACCCTGATCAACGAAGCGTTGGCGCGTGGTGAACAGGTGCTCTATTTGCTGCCGGAGATCGCGCTTACAGCACAGATCATAAGCCGCCTTCGCGAGCGGTTCGGCGATCGCATCGCTGTTTCGCACTCGCGCATGGCACAGCGGGAACGCACGGAACTATGGCTGCGTTCCGCACAGGATGCCGACCCGCCCTCTGTCGTGGTGGGTGCACGTTCCGCCCTCTTTCTGCCTTTCAAGCGGCTCGGCCTGGTGATCGTGGATGAAGAGCATGATCCCAGCTACAAGCAACATGAACCCGCACCACGCTATCATGCGCGGGATATGGCCATCGTGCTCGCCGCCATGCATGGTGCCAGAGTGCTTCTGGGATCGGCCACCCCGAGCATGGAAAGCCAGCACAACGCCCTTGCGGGAAAGTATGGGCATGCCCAACTGCTGGTGCGTTTCGGCGATGTGGAACTGCCGGCCATCACGCGAGTGGACCTGCGCGATGCGTACCGGCGCAAGAGCATGAAAGGCCATTTCTCCACCACGTTGATCGAGGCTATCCAGGCGGCGGTGGCGCGCAAGGAGCAGGCCATCATCTTCCAGAACCGGCGCGGCTATGTACCGGTATGGCAATGCGAAACGTGCGGTTGGGTGCCCGAGTGCGACCATTGCGATGTGAGCCTCACCTACCACAAGCTCCATCATCAGTTGCGCTGCCATTACTGCGGAAGACATTATCCTCCGCCATCATCCTGTGGTGCCTGCGGCGGAAAACGGCTGCGCATGCTCGGCTTCGGAACAGAGAAGATCGAAGAGGAACTGCAGGAGATCCTTCCGGAGATCCGTGTGGCACGCATGGACCAGGACACCATGCGCGGCAAGCATGCTCTGGACCGCATACTCACCAGCTTCGGGCAGGGCGCCATAGATGTGTTGGTGGGAACTCAGATGGTGACCAAGGGACTGGATTTCGACCATGTGAGCGTGGTGGGCATCCTCAACGCGGACAAGCTCATGCGGTTCCCGGATTTCAGGGCACATGAGCGGGCGTTCCAGTTAATGGCCCAGGTGGCGGGGCGAAGCGGCAGGCGCAAGACCGCAGGCACGGTGATCATACAGGCGCAGGATGTGCACCACCCGGTACTGGACCTTGTGGTGAGGCATGATGTGGGGGGCATGTACCGGCGTGAGATAGAGCACCGGCGCACCCATGGTTATCCGCCATTCCTGCGGCTCATCCAGCTCACAGTGAAACACCGCCAGGAGGAACGGGTGATCGCCACGGCCGCCGCATTGGGCATCGCCTTGCGCGAAGGTCTTGGCGATCGAGTGCTGGGCCCGGAGATCCCCGTGGTCTCACGGATCCGCGATATGCATCTGCGCCGGCTGCTGGTGAAATTGCGGCGCAGTGCGCACAATAGTGAAAAGGAGTTCGTGCGCGATACGATCGATCGGGTATTCGGGCAGAAGGAACATGCATCCGTGCGGTTGGTCACGGATGTGGATCCCATGTGATCAGGCGATCACTGCACTATGAATCTACCGGTGAAACGCATTGCGGCGCCTGCCTGAGCATCGTAGAAGTAGAGACCGGCCGGCCAGCCACTCACATCAACCACATGGCGGCCACCACTGGCTTTCATGGCGCGGACCTCACGGCCAGTGACATCGAAGAATTGGATCTCCACCTGCTCATCGTGCTCCACACGCAGGAACAGTATGCCTTCATCGGCCACAGGATTCGGCTGAAAACGATGTTGCACCGTATTCAACCGTACCAGATCGATCCGCTTAGCCTCGGAAGGGCCGTTCAACCCCAGATCCAGCCGGTAATACAACGTCACCATTTCCGGGATATCCAGATCCACGTAACGATAGTCGGCCTGGTGCGCCACGTCGCCACAGATGCCTTCAATGCGGCCCACCGTTTCGAAATACACTCCATCTTCCGAACGCATGACCCGTGTGCCATCGCAGGTGCTTCCGGCTTTCATGGTCCAATCCACCGATACCCATCCATCGCCTTCCTTCAGCTCGAATTTGGCCAGGAAAGGATGTTCCTGCCCTGTTACACAGAACGCAAGAAGCATGAGCATGATCGATGGAAACGCGCGCCGCATTCCTGTTCAGCCGGCATCACCCTGATCCGCCAGCTTCAACAAAGATACCCAAACGCCATCGCTGCGGAAAGGAGCCACCAGTTCCACACGCTGGTCATCCACCGGATGATGGAATGCCAGGGAGCGTGCGTGCAATGCGATCGAACGGTCCTTTTCTCCACGCCGAGCACCATACTTCACATCACCGCGAATGGGATGACCGGCCGCCGCGAGTTGCGCGCGTATCTGGTGAAAGGCACCACCTTCCGGACGTAGCTCCAGCAAGGAAAGGCGCTCACCTTTTGCCAGCACACGCACCTCCATTCGCGCCAACGCACCCTTGCCCTCCACAGTGACACGCGCCTTGTGTGATCGTGCATCATGGGCCAGGTTATTCTCCAGCACCACCTGCCCTTTCTCCCATACACCTTCCACAATGGCGACATAGGTCTTCTCCACGCCACGCTGCTGGAACACGTTGTTCAGGGTGCGCAGGCTTTCGCGGTCGCGGGCGAAGAGCAGCACCCCGCTCACCGGACGGTCCAGCCGGTGTACCAGCTCGATGCCCGGATCGTTCAACTGCGCGCGCAGCAGTTCCAGCGCGGAGGGATCGCCGGTGCGATCGGGTTGGGCGGGCATGGATGCTGGCTTCAGCACCGCGCAGAGATGTTCATCCAGGTGAAGGATGGGCAGCGTTGCGCCCTCAGTACTGCTCATTGGCATTGGGGAAATCCCGCGAGCGCACATCCTTAATGTAGGTCTCCACCGCGGATGTGATCACCTGGTTGAGATCCGCATAACGCCGCAGGAAGCGTGGGCTGAATTCCTTGGCGATGCCCAGCATGTCATCCAGCACCAGCACCTGCCCATCCACGCCGCTGCCGGCGCCGATGCCGATCACCGGTATGTTCACGCTTTGGGCCACTTCTTCCGC
>JAEZCB010000230.1 GCA_023412755.1 Bacteroidota bacterium | reverse complement strand
GGGTTCAAGTCCCGCCCCGGGCACCAGGCCGTTCCGCAGTGGCGTCCATACTGGAGCCAATTGGCATGAGCGGGGTCACGCGCATAGCACCTACACCAAGTGGATACCTCCACGCGGGCAATGCCATCGGTTTCCTCCTCACTTCCTTCATCGCACAACGTCATGGACTCCGTATAAGGTTGCGCATAGACGATCTGGATGCCCAGCGTGTGCGGCAGACGTATCTGCAGGACATCTTCGATTCCCTGCATTGGCTCGGCATCGGCTGGGACGACGGACCGCGGAATATGGCCGAACATCAGAAGGATCGGAGCCAGGGAGCGCGCCTGCCACGGTACCACGGCATGCTCAATGATCTGCGCGATGCGGGTGTTTTGTATGGTTGCACCTGCGGCCGCTCCAAAGCTCGTGGCAAGTATGGTGTGTATGCCGGGCATTGCGCGGATAAGGGTATCGATCTGGATGATCCCGCCGCTTGCTGGCGGATCAGGCTGCCAAGACATGGCATAGTTACCGTTCCGAGCATTGGGAACGCACCGCAGGTGGATCTGAACGCGGCCATTGGCGATGTGGTCCTGAGGCAAAGGGCGCATGGGAACGTGCCTCCCATGCCGGTCTACCAGATCGCCTCCCTGGCCGATGATGTGGACCATGGTACCACGGTCATCGTCCGGGGTATGGACCTGCTGCCATCTTCTGGTATGCAATTGTACCTGGCCGGAATACTCGGTCTTCGGACCTTCAAGGAAGTTCTATTCGTGCATCATCCACTCGTTTTGGACGAACAGGGAAGAAAATTGTCCAAATCGGCTGGGTCGAGCTCCCTTCTCGCCATGCGCGAGCGAGGTGAGGATCCATCATCATTGCGCATGCAGGCCGAAGCGTTGTACACCAGCTCCTTCAGCTGATCAGAAGCCGAGAATGGCAATGGAAATGATGGTGAGAAGCGATGCGAGTACCGCCAGTACCAACGCGGTGACCGCGAAGCCTTTTCCTGCCTCTTCATGGCGGCGGATCCGGCGAATGGATAGGGCGGAAAGAATAAGCGCAAGCCCGAGGACGGCGATCACGGCCAAGGTGTTCGTACTGGTGAGGGCCAGCCAGATGCCTGCGCCCGCGGCGAGGAATGCCGGGATCGCAAGCCAGTTCCAGCGTTTCCGGGGCATAAGATCCTCCTGGGGTCGTACCGTGGTTGTTGGACGGGGTGGTGCAGCGATCACAGCGATGTGGTCAGAGGATACCATGGTAATGTGATCCATTGATCCACGGACCGGTGGTTCGGGTGGGATCTCAACAGCACTGACCAGGGGATCATGCTCCTCAACATATGCCGCTTTTTCAGCTGGAGTGACCGCTCTGCCTGATCTCCGCTGCGCCGGTGTACGCGATCCACGTGTGTGCGCCCGCTCCTTTCTACTTATTGAAAGATCCCAACCGGAAAGGTGTTTTCGTTTTTGTAGCAGCCCGGTCTCCATGACCCGGGAGGATCCCCCGCAACCACAGAGCAGAAGCAATAGAAACACCGTAGGTGGCCAGGATGATCGCATCAGGCGCGTTGGCTCCTTCAGGCCGTTTCCCTGAGCCGTATCACGCGCACCAGGTGCAGAAAGCGAATCACAGGCCAGGTGGGGTCGAATTCCCACCATTTGATCGCGAAGTTGGCCCGGGCGGCGTTCGCGTGGTGGTTGTTGTGCAGCCCTTCGCCCATCACCAGGATCTCTATGGGCCACATGTTCCTGCTGGTATCCTTCACCTTGAAATTCGTGTAGCCATACTTGTGTGCGAACCAATTGATGATGGCGCCATGCATGGGGCCCATGACGTAATGGAACGGCAGCAGAAGGAACCACCATGGAGAAGGTGCGAAGATCACATAGAAGAGCGTGTAGGCGGCCACCCAACCAAGGCGCGCACCCCAATGATCGGCGAAACGCTCGAAGGCCGGCCATTGAGGAACATCACGCGTGAACTGTGGCTCAACCTCCAATTTGCGATCGAAGATCTCATGATAGATCGTCTTGGTCCGCCACATCATGCTGAAGAGGCTGGGATCGTATTTGGGGGAATGCGGATCCTTTTCCGTATCGGCATAGGCATGATGCATGCGGTGCAGTACACCATAAGCATATGGGCTTAGGTAGCTGCTGCCCTGTGCGATGAAGGTGAGCACATGGAAGACCTTTTCCCAGAAAGGACTCATGCTGAACATCCGGTGGGCGGAATACCGGTGCAGGTAGAAGGTCTGGACGAAGAGACTGAGGTACCAGTGCAGAATGAAGAAGACGATGATCGCGATCACGGTAAGCGGTATTGCGGCCTTTGCGGGCCGTAGTGCAAAGGTAACCGCTAGATGGTGCGCGTACCTGCTGTGGCAGCGCTGGAACGTAGACCGAAGGTATCACCATCGAATAATCCCCTATCACTCATCTTCAGATGCGGGATGACAAGCAGGGCCATGAAGCTGAGCGTCATGAAGGGAGCTCCAAGTGTGCTGCCCATGGCCTTGGCGGCACGATCCAACGCGGAATATCTGGTAGCGACATGGTATGCGTCGGCATCGCTCATGATACCCGCCACCGGCAAAGGCAACACATCCGTGGCAGCACCATCGGCGATGGCGATGCCACCTTTGTGCTGGATGATGCGCGCGATGGCCGCAGTTATATCCTTGTCGTTGGTTCCAATGGCCACGATGTTGTGGCTGTCATGCGCTACGGAACTGGCCAATGCGCCCCGCTTAAGACCGGTATTGGTGATCCAACCTATGGCCGGGGCACCATTGGTATACCGGTCCGCTACAACGATCTTTAGCAGGTCCTGATCCGGGTCGGGCAGAAGCTCACCTCCCGGCCCTTGTCTGGCCCGCATTGATCTCTTGTTGGTGATGAGTTGCCCGTCCAGCACCTCTATCGCAAGCACCTCCGGATCTTCGGCGTAGACCTTGAGTTCATCTTCGGCCTTGAAGGTGCAGTTGAAATTATTTTTTGTTTCCACCGCGACCCGCTCGATCAAGCTTTGCCCATCTTGTGCCACGAGCGTTCCTTTGATATAGGTCCGCAGATTCTTGAAACCCCGCAGATCCTCCACCACGATGAGGTCCGCAGGATCCCCTACACGCAGACCGCCGACCGGAAGTTTGTAATGTTCGATCGGATTGAGACACGCTACACGCAGCACCTTGAACAGGTCCACACCCAGCTTCACAGCCCTGCGGCATAGCATGTTGATGTGGCCTTCCGCGAGACCGTCCGGATGTTTGTCATCGCTGCAGAACATCATCCGTTCATAGTGTTCATGCAGGAGGGGATACAGCGCTTCGAAATTCCTGGCCGCGCTGCCTTCGCGGATCTGTACCCACATGCCCGCGTTCAGTTTGTCCAGCGCCTCATCCGCTGTGAAGCATTCATGGTCGGTGGATATCCCAACGGCGGCGTAGTTCCTTGCGGCTTCACCACGTAGACCTGGCGCATGGCCATCCACCGGCTTTCCGGCCGCTTGAGCGTGTGCGATCTTCTCCATCACCATGGGAGCTCTACGCAGCACGCCGGGGTGGTCCATCATCTCACTGAGGTAAAGGATCTCTGGCCTGGCCAGCAAAGCGGCCACATCCGCTCCGTTTAAGGTGGCCCCGGCGGTTTCGAAGGTGGTCGCGGGCACACAACTCGGGGCTCCGAAGAAGAAGTGGAACGGTACTTTGGAACCATTGCGGATCATGAGGTCGATCCCTTCAATGCCGAGCACGTTGGCGATCTCGTGGGGGTCACTCACGGTCGCAACCGTTCCATGGGTCACTGCGAGCCGGGCGAATTCACTAGGTACCAGCATGGAACTTTCCACATGGACATGAGCATCTATGAAACCTGGCAGGATGTATCCACCACTACCGTTACCAGTTTCACGGATCCCTATTATGGTGCCCTCCTTGAGAGTGACCTCAGCGGAGAAGATCCGCCTGGCCGGAATGTCCACGAAGGAGCCTGTGATGGTGGTGTCCATGCCCGCAAGATAGCAGTGGGGCCGCGCCCTTCAGCGGAAGGGCAGGCAGGCATGGACAGCCTTCACCGTTTCATGAACGGCAGCACATACCAACGTTCGGTACTCTGTATGTGCAGCTGGTATTTGCCTGTAGCCAGATGCTGGATCTCCAACATGGTGTACCCGGTCTCATTCGATCTTCCTGAAGCGTGTTCGCGGCCTACGATGTCTGTGATCACATATCGGGCACCGGCAGGATGACCGTTGATGATCAGGTGATCTTCAGCCGGATTCGGATGGATGGAGATGTTCGACCCCACCTCCTCGTCCACGCCATTCAATGGTTGCGGCAGATGGGCCACCGACATTGTGCTGGAAATGATCACAAGAGGATAAAGTGGCACGGTGTTCCAGAAGATGAGCTCACCATCACTCGAGGTGATCTTCACCACATTTGGAATGGTGCCCATGCTGGTGATCAATGTGCCATATCCGGTATAGGTCCAGATCACCATCTGTTCCGGCTCTCCTTCCTTCTGATAGGTATCGGTGGTGCTGGTGCCGAAATGGAAAGGGAACCGCAGCAATTGTTTGTGATCGGTATAGATCTCTGTGGCCTGCGGCACATTGGAGGCCACAAGTTCAAAGGTGTTGGCCGCCGCACGGTGATAATTATGGATCTGCTGGGCGCCGAACAGATCATACGTGAATGCCCTGTCGGCCGCAGGGAATTGTGCGGCGAACGGTGTGGCCGTGGCTGGTGAAATGGTGGCGGTGCCAGCGAGTGCGACAGTGGCGGATGAAAGATCCCATGTCACATTTTCGCCGTTCAGCGTGGGATCGCTGGTGCCAACGGATGTGATCGTGTAAGCGTTGAGGGTAAGGGTGCCTGCGGGAAGGTCGGTATGCTGCAGAACGGGCTGTGCCGGTAGGCAGCCGATGATCATCAGGAACAAAAGAAGGGTGGATCTCCGCTTCATGTGTTGTTTATTAGCACGAAGGTCCAACAGGATGGCAATGCAAGCATGAAGGTGGGCAAGAGATATCAACCCGATCGGCTCATAACCGCACGGCCTCCGGTTGGATAGCCCCACCGGGCGCTATTTCAAAGCTTGGATCACTCGTTTTATAGATGGCTCTCCTAAACCGCGATCCTGCCAGAAGCAGACCGCCTACTACTGGCCGAACATCTCCTTCACCCGTTCGAAGAATCCTTTGTCCCTGGCAGTTGGCCGTGGTTGGAATCCAGGGCTGTTCCCGAGTTTCTCAAGCGCCGCTCTTTCTTCCTTGCTCAAGTTGGTGGGTGTCCATACCGCGATATGCACGAAAAGATCGCCAGTGCCATGGTGGTTCACGCTGGGCAAGCCTTTTCCACGCAAACGCAATACATGGTTGGTCTGGGTACCGGGTTCTACTTTGACCTTTGCTTTGCCCGAGACCAAGGGGACCTCTATGGTAGTGCCGAGGGCCGCATCCACCATGCTTATGAAGACCTCGTGGTGGAGGTTCATTCCGTCGCGGCGCAGCTCGGGATGCGCCTCTTCTTCGATCACCACCAGCAGATCGCCGGGTATGCCGCCTGCGGGAGCTTCATTGCCCATGCCGCTTACATTGAGTTGCATGCCTTCCTCCACGCCCGCAGGAATGGTGATCGGTACAACCACTTCTTCCCGGACAAGCCCATGTTCATCACTGCCGGGTGCACGCTTGCTCACCGTTTGGCCTATACCTCCACAAGCGGGGCAGGTGCTCACGGTCTGCATCTGGCCGAGGAAGGTACTTTGTACCCGGCGCACCTGGCCGGAGCCACCGCAGGTGGAACAGGCGCCGTACTCGCTGCCTTTACCACGCACCAGCTTGGTCACCTTGATCTTCTTTTCGGTGCCATTGTGGATCTCCTCCAAATTCAACTTGAGCCGCACGCGCAGGTTGCTGCCTTTCACCACGCGCCCACCGCGCCTTCCACTAAAACCACCGAAGGCACCGCCACCGAAGGCATCACCGAAGATGTCGCCGAACTGGGAGAAGATGTCCTCCATGTTCATGCCGCCGCCCTGGAAGCCGCCGCCCATACCCGGACCAGCGTGGCCAAAGCGATCGTACCGCGCTTTCTTCTCCGGGTCGCTCAGGATCTCGTAAGCTGCTGCGGCCTCCTTGAATTTCTCCTCGGCGGTCTTATCCCCCGGGTTCTTGTCCGGATGATATTTGATCGCCAGTTTCCTGTACGCTTTTTTGATCTCTTCAGAGCTGGCGTTCCGGGCCACTCCTAAGACCTCGTATGGATCATTCTTGGCCATCGTCCGCATCATTCTCCCACAACCACCTTGGCATACCGGATCACCTTGCCCTGGAGCAGATATCCATCCTCCACCACGTCCACCACAGCACCTTTCAAGGCATCTTCACCGGCCGGTGCCTTGGTGATGGCCTCATGCTTGTCCGTATCGAATCGTTCACCTTTTTGCACATTCATTGCCTTCAGGCCCTGTGCCGTTAGCGCATGCTGCAATTTTTGGTGGATGAGCTTCACGCCCTCCTTCACCGCCTGTACATCAGTGCTGCTTTCATTGTTCTTGATCGCACGGTCCATGTCGTCCAACACCGGGAGGATGGCCTTCAGTACGTTCTCACCGGCGAACTGCAGCATTTCGATACGCTCACGGGCTGTGCGCTTCCGGAAGTTGTCGAATTCGGCGAACAGCCGAAGGTGCTTGTCATGCAGCGCCTGATGTTCGGTGCGCAGAATGTCCAGCTCCCCTTCCAAGTTATTGGGGTCCGTGCCCGTGCCATCTGTCGCACTGTCAGGCATGTCAGTCTGGTCTTTCGGCAGAGCGGCGGATCCGCTTTCCTGGCCACTCCCTTCCATACGCTTCACTTGCTCCTTGTCCATGTTCATCTTCTCCTTCGCATTGCGGCGGAATGGATTCTTCATCTTGTTGGAAATGCTACCGGTGCCGCTTTTCGGTTGAGGCCTTTGGTCAACTTCGGTGCCAGCCCGCCCTTACGGACAGGTTGGCAGGTCGGTGCTGGCGCGGCCGTAAAGGTGCGGCTATTTCATAAAAAAGCCCCTCCTGGTTCGAGAGGGGCTTTGGGTCGACGGTAGAGCCTACTATCCGCAGGTATTTTTCGGCACGATCCTTACCGGCCAGGCATCCCGGTCCTGCTCATCGGTGGCTAATGTGGTGCTGGCATGGACACCGAATACCAGGAGAAGGCCCAGGAGCAATGCGAGCAGGAACCTAAGGCCATTTAGCTTGAAGTGGTAGGTCATGGCACCTTGGATGACAACTTTACCAGGTACAAGCTTAAGCAACAGCCAGACGTTTTCCGCGCCCGGCTATTGCAAAAGTTATCAAGGATCCAGGGAGCGGATAGTGCGCATATCATTTGCCGAAAATGATCAGGCTGAATTCCTTGTCGGTCAGTTGCCCGGCCGCGTTGAAGGTGCGTACGGTCACCTGGCTGGGTGAGGTACTGGAGGTGATGGTGCAGAAGCCCGGGGCGAGATCGTTCCGGATCTGGCACACCATGGCTGGATTAGTGGCGGGTGAAAAGAGGCCGGCGGCAAGTGTGACAGTGCGAACACCGGTGTTCACAACTGCTGTGGCTGTCACATTATAACCATCAAAAGAAAGATCTGGCGTGCCTGTGATGGGGAAATTCACCCAGGCTTTCGCTACCGAATCATCATCCGGCCCATTGCCCGTTGGCAAAGTCACGCTGTTACCGTCGCTAATGCTTAGCGTGTTGCCAGAAAGACTCAAGGTCTGTAGTTCGTTCTCCGGATCCACATCGACCTCCACGGTGTTACCCAGGCTTAGACCAAGAGTGCTGCCGTTCAGCTCCAATTGCTGCAGCTCATTGGCGGGATCGGCATCCGCATCATCCACCATGTCCGCCGTATAGGCATGCATGGCGTACGGCACGCTGCGTAGTTCATTCGTTCCGATATCCATATAGTTGGACCCGCCGGTCTGGTCGATGGCGACGGCAAGGAAATACGGGCCGGATACCCAGTCGATGCTGTTGAATTGGTCGCTGGAGGTTCCTTCACCGATCACCAGGTCCACAAGTCCACGGTCATCCGAGATCACCGTGTGTTCCTCCATGTACACGGTAGTGCCTGTGGGCGATCCCTGATGGATGGTGAAACGGTAGCCGATGCTTTGGCCTGCGATCGTGAGTCCAGCATCATCCCGCACCACCGCTTGGTAGTTGAAGCTCTGCGGTGTCTGGGAGAACACGTTTGTGCAAATGCACACGAATGCGAGGGTCGATATTCTTTGTTCGAGGGTCATCTTTTCGGGAATGAAGGGTTCATGGAATAGGGGTCATTCCTTGACCAGTTGATAGGAGACCGCACCTGCGTTGGAATGAACAGTGAGGATGTATTGTCCTGCACGTAGGAAGGAGAGGTCCAATGCCACATGGGTGCTATTGGTCGAGGATGCATATTCGAGTACGCATGTTCCCTTGACATCGTGCAATGTGATGGGTCCGATGGTGCGCTCCGAGGTGATCGTTACGAGACCGGGAGTAGGATTGGGATAGACCTCCAAAGCATTGAACGCGTCGGCTGGCTCGATGGCTGTAATGGTGATCTGGGCATTATGGAATCCCTGGTACGCAGTGACACCGTTCTCCACGGTGCCGATGACAGTTTCACCTACAGTATGCGAAATGATGAGACCGTCAGCCACCTCTGTGCGGCCAGCGGAACCCAAGACTTCCTGTGCGGATAGATCGGCAAGGAACAGGAGCTGTACAATGAGTAGGATGGTCGTTTTCATGGGGTTGGATACTAGATCCCGACAGCCTGATGTCTAGGAGATTGATGAGGCCAAAATTCTATTCCTGTCATAGCTTCCACATCACAGGATCCCGGAGTTGTTTGGTCACGGTTTACCGGGATGATATGCGACGGTAAAAAAAAGACCCCCGGCACTGGCCGGAGGTCTTGGATATCAAGAGGAGGTCCGCTAAAGCGATCTCACATACTTATCCAATTCCTTGTGCAAGCCTAGACCCCTTAGATTCTTCGCGATGATCACACCATTCGGATCGATAAGGAAGCTCATCGGGATCGAGTTCACACCATACAAACGGCCTGCTTCTGAGTTCCAATGCTTCAGATCGCTCACGTGCCATTTCCACTT
>JAEZCB010000202.1 GCA_023412755.1 Bacteroidota bacterium | reverse complement strand
GTACAAGCCACTGTGCCGGCGAAAGGCGCCACTCCTGAGAAACCACGGCCGGTGCAGGGCAGGGCATTCGATCGGAAACTGTTCGCGCGCGTTTTTGAATTCGTGCGTCCGTACCGGGTCACCTTCTGGGTGACTTTCGCACTCACGATCCTCCTGGCGGGGCTGGGTGTGGTGCGGCCGCTCCTGATGGGTGATATGATCGATGCGTATGCCCTGACAGGCGATCGACAGGGTTTGATCCTGGTGGCGGCGCTCGTAGCGGGGATCCTGGTGATCGAAACAGTAGTGCAGTTCTTCCAGGCGTATTGGACCGCGTGGTTGGGGCAGGCGGTGACCTTCGATCTGCGCCAGAAACTGTACACGAAGGTCATGGGCTTCAAGCTGCGTTACTTCGATCGCACGCCCATAGGCACGCTTGTCACTCGCACCATCAGCGACATTGAGACCATCGATGACATCTTTTCCCAGGGATTGCTCATGATCATGGGTGACATTCTGAAGTTGTTGGTGGTGGTAGTGGTGATGTTCGTGGTGAATTGGAAGCTCGCCCTGCTCAGCATGATCCCTATTCCTCTGCTGTTGTGGAGTACCACTATTTTCAAGAACAGCATACAGAAGAGCTTCCAGGATGTACGCACACAGGTCGCGCGGCTCAATGCCTTTGTTCAGGAGCATATCCAGGGCATGTTCGTAGTGCAGTTGTTCGGCCGGGAGGAACAGGAGTTCAAGAAATTCCAGGAGATCAACAGGGAACACCGCAAGGCCCACATACGCAGCGTGCTGGCCTATAGCATCTTCTTTCCCGTGGTGGAGATCCTCAGTGCCATCTCGCTGGCTTTCCTTGTATGGTGGGGCGTACGTGATGTACTGGTGGGTTTCGCCACCTTCGGGGACATATTCGTCTACATCCTATTCATCAACATGCTGTTCAGGCCCATACGCCAGCTCGCCGATCGCTTCAACGTGCTCCAGATGGGCATGGTGGGCAGTGAACGCGTGTTCAAGGTGCTGGATACCGATGCCACTCTTGCGGATACCGGAACACGGGGCATGGAAGGGCTCAAGGGCGATATCGAATTCGACCACCTCTGGTTCGCCTATGAAGATGATGACTTCGTGTTGAAGGATATCAGTTTCCAAGCCAGGGCGGGGGAGATGATCGCTTTGGTAGGTGCCACGGGATCGGGCAAGAGCTCCATCGTGAATGTTCTGAGCCGTTCGTACGAATTCCAGAGGGGCACCATCAGGCTGGATGGCCGCGATACCCGGGAATATCGGCTGGCGAACCTCCGGCAGAGCATCTCCGTGGTGCTGCAGGATGTTTTCCTGTTCAGCGATACGGTGCACAACAACATCACCCTGAATGACCCCAACATCTCGCGGGAAGAGGTGATCACCGCCGCGAAGGAGGTCGGCGCCCATGACTTCATCATGCGCCTGCCCGATGGCTATGACAGCAATGTGCGGGAGCGCGGAGGTATACTCAGTGTAGGCCAGCGCCAGCTGCTCGCGTTCATCCGCGCGGCGGTGCACAGACCCAAGGTGCTGGTGCTGGATGAGGCCACCAGCAGTGTGGATAGCATGAGTGAGCAGCTGATCCAGCAAGCCACAGAACGCCTTACCCGCGGACGGACCAGCATCGTTATTGCCCACCGGTTGAGCACCGTGCAGAATGCCGACCGCATACTGGTGCTGGACAAAGGGCGGATCATGGAACAGGGTGCGCACCAGGAATTGCTCGCCCAGAACGGCCACTACCGGAAGCTGTACGAATTGCAGTTCCGGTAGGACAAGGCCACCTGGAGGCTGCTCGCCGCGTCTTCCCATTGCCGGATTTTCGCATTCAATGGTGCCAATTCCGGCAATGTGATTAAATTTTCGACCATGATCCCATATCGCCTGCTCACTTTCATACCCCTGGCATTGATGCTGACCTCGGTGGCTTCCCATGACCACCAGCATCTGCTACAGTTCCATGAGAACAAGGGGCAATGGCCGGAACAAGTACTGTACCGGGCCTTCACACCTGCAGGAGCGGTGTTCATAGAAAAGGGTGGATTCACCTACCTGCTCCAGCAGGGTGGTGCCATGGCCGGACATGGGATCGCGGACCATAAAGAGGAGCCGTTACGGATGCACGCCGTCAAGGTCCACTTCGATGGGGGGCATGCTGCGCACACTTCGGGAGGACACCAACTGCCCTATCATGTGAACTATTTTCTTGGGAACGATCCGGCCAAATGGGCCGGAGGATGCGGAGTTTATGGGCAGGTGGAATTGCGTTCAGTATATCCGGGCATCGACCTGAAAGTAGATGGACACACCGGCATGAAGTACGACTGGCTGGTGGCGGCGGGCGCGGATCCATCGCGGATAAACATGCGGTACGAGGGTCAGGATAGGATCCATGTTGAAGGTGGCCTGCTATTCATCCGGACGACAGCCGGCGACATGATAGAACAGAGGCCGGTGGCCTGGCAGGAAGTGGATGGGGCGCACATACCAGTGAAGTGTGCGTATCTCCTGGAGGGTTCTTCGGTCACCTTTGAATTGCCTGATGGGCATGATCCGAGATACCCTCTGGTGATCGACCCCGTGGTGGTATTCAGCAGCCTTACCGGCAGCACCGGAGACAACTTTGGTTCCACGGCCACCTATGATGAAGAAGGACATCTGTACGGCAGCGGCATCATCCGGGAAGCCGGTTATCCCGTGACAGCGGGTGTGGTGCAAAGCACATTCCAGGGACTCTCGATGACCACTTGCGACATCGGTATATCCAAGTTCACGCCCGATGGTACTTCGCTGGTGTGGAGTACTTATCTGGGTGGCACAGGCAGCGAAATGCCGCATAGCCTGGTGGTGAACAGCAACGATGAATTGTATCTGCTTGCCACCACGGGATCCAGCGACTTCCCTGTGACATCCGGTGCTATGCAGACCAGCTTCAATGGTGGTACGCTGCCCCCTTTTTCAGGATCGTCCTACGGTTTCACCTTTAACAGCGGTACGGACATCGTGGTCACACATTTCAATGCCGATGCCACCGCATTGGTTGGTTCCACGTATGTGGGCGGTTCTGGTAATGATGGCTTGAATCAGGAGCTTCCATTGAACAGGAATTACGGCGATCCCTTCCGGGGTGAGATCATCATGGACCTCGAAGAAAGACCCCTTATCGTGAGCACCACTTTAAGCACGAACATGCAGACCACCTCCGATGCCTTCCAGAGCACATTGGCCGGGGGAATGGACGCGTACCTGTTCCGGATGGATCCGGAACTCACCACCCTGCTTTGGGCCACCTACTATGGTGGCACCGGGCACGAGGCCGGCTATGGCGTGCAGATCGCCAGCAATGGCGATATCTTCATATCAGGTGGCACCACGAGTGCTGACCTGCCGATGGCCGGAACCCCGGCCGATGATAGTTTCAATGGTGTCGCGGATGGATACATCGCGAAATTTCCGGCAGCGGGGGGCGCTTTGCTAGCAAGCACCTATGTAGGGACCACAGCTTACGACCAGACCTATTTCGTACAATTGGATCTTTCCGATGAAGTGTATGTGGTGGGATCCACGCTCGGTGTTTATCCGGTAACGCCAGGCAAGTATTCCACTGCTTCTGGCATGCAGTTCATCCACAAGTTCAACAACGATCTTTCCGCTTCCCTCTGGAGTACGCGTGTGGGAAGCACCGGCAACGAAAACCTTTCGCTTACCGCTTTCCTGGTAAGCAACTGCGGCCAGATCTATTTCAGTGCATGGGGATCGAGCACCAATGGTTCCGGCATGGCCGGAGTCCTGGGCAATACTTTCGGGCTGCCGGTGACACCCGATGCATTCCAACCCAGCACCAATGGTGGTGACTTCTGGTTGGTGATGCTGCAACCTGATGCGGAGTCACTGGGTTATGCCACTTTCTTTGGTGGGAGCACCTCCCAGGATCACGTGGACGGAGGCACCTCCCGCTTCAACAAGGATGGCATCATTTATCATGCGGTCTGCGCCAGCTGCGGCTTCGGGCCTGTTTCATATCCCACCACACCAGGAGCGTGGAGCGAAACTGATAATGGCGTGAACTGCAATCTGGGTGTGTTCAAGATCGATTTTGAGCAGGCCGTACAGGTGGACATACAATTGCAGATCGCTGGTGAAGTGGTGGTGGGCAACGCAACGGTCTGTGTTGGTGAGGAGATCCTGTTCCAAGCCGTGGGCACGGCCAACTCCTGGACCTGGCACCTCGGTACTGGCGCACCAATCCAGGATGCATCTGTGCAGTTCACATATGCTAATGCGGGGGTGTACGAAGTGATGCTCGTGGGTATCGATGAGAATGCCTGCGATTTCGCCGATTCCACGTTCCTTTCGGTCACCGTGCTGGAACCACAGGTGTTGGTACCTGCACTGGACTACGAAGTGGATGCGACCTGCCAGGGATTCGAGGTCACATTCATCAACAACAGCACCGGTGGTGGCACATTTGAATGGGAGTTCAGCGATGGGGGTGGCAGCACCGAAGATGAACCTGTCCA
>JAEZCB010000194.1 GCA_023412755.1 Bacteroidota bacterium | reverse complement strand
CCCTTCTACTCTCAGGTCTACGTGAACGCCCTCTGCCCACTCGGTTTTGTAAAGGAACGACCGGGAGCCAGGGCGATCAACCTGAATTATTATGACGACAAAGCCCTTGAACAGGCGGTGATGCCGTTCATGGAACAATGGCTGCGCACCCTGGTCGGGACCGGTATGCGCACGGATGCGGTGATCTGCATCGGTACGGGAAAGAATCTGGCCTCGTTTCAAAAGATGAATGACCGGCTACTTCTTTTTGAACGTATCCTAGCGGTGGAGCACCCACGTTTCATCATCCAGTACAAGCAGAAACAAGTGGAACAGTATATCCGGAAGTACATCGATCTGCTGACTCAACTCCGTGCCATCAGCGGCCCATGATCAAGCCGCCATCATGGACCTCGCAAGGATTTCAACATCAGGATGATCGGAAGGCCCTTCAACATGCGGTCTGGTGCATGCAAGTACCTTCTATATTGGTGCCATGCAGGTTCAACGGCTCTTCGACATACCGCTACACCAGAAGGCGGAATATCCCAAGCAGGATGCCATCGCCACCAAGGAGAACGACCAATGGCGCCCATACTCGATCAATGAGGTGATCGATATCAGCGAGCGGCTCGCACGGGGCTTGATGAGCCTGGGTGTAGGGCCCGGAGACAAGGTGGCCATCTGCAGCGGCAACCGCAGCGAATGGTGCCTGGTGGATCAAGCGATACTTCGGATCGGTGCCATTACCGTTCCCATCTACCCCACCAGCAGCGCGGAAGACTACAAGTTCATCCTTCGCCATGCGGAGGTGAAGGTCTGTTTCAGCAGCAATGCGGACATCCACGCCAAGGCAGCGCAACCCGGAGGCCCTGAGCACCTGTTCACCTTCGACAAGGTGCCCGGGGCCCGGCACTGGACCGAAGTTCCGGAGCTTGCCAGGGATGGGGATCGCGAGCGATTGAAGCAATACGAACGCCAGGTGAAGCAGGACCAGCTGGCCACCATCATTTACACCTCCGGCACCACCGGCAAGCCCAAGGGCGTGATGCTCACCCACGGCAATGTATTGAGCAACGTACAAGGCAGCCTATCGCGTTTTCCGGTGGATGAGCATGCGAAAGCCATCAGCTTTCTGCCACTCTCGCACATCTACGAGCGCATGCTCATGTACCTCTACATGTATGCGGGCGTATCCATCTACTTCCAGGAATCGCTCGAAGATCTTGGTGATCGCATCCGCGAAGTGCGCCCCGAGGTGTTCACTGCGGTACCCCGGCTGTTGGAAAAGATCTATGACAAGATCGTGGCCAAGGGCGAAGACCTCACCGGCGTTAAACGCAAACTCTTCTTCTGGGCACTGGACCTTGGCCAACGGTACGAGATCCATGGCCGCAGCCCATTCTACGATCTGCAATTGAAACTGGCGCGCAAGCTGATCTTCAGCAAGTGGAAGGAGGCATTGGGCGGCAACGTGCGTGTGATCGCGAGCGGCAGTGCGGCGTTGCAACCCCGGCTGGCGCGGATCTTCAATGCCGGTGGCATACCACTCATGGAAGGATATGGCCTCACGGAATCATCTCCAGTGATCTCCGTGAACGACGGTCGGAACGATGGTCTGCGTTTCGGAAGTGTAGGCCGCGCCATACCAGGAGTGGAGGTGCGCATAGCCGAAGATGGAGAGATCCTGGCGCGTGGGCCGAATATCATGGTGGGCTACTTCAAAGAGCCGGAAATGACGCGCGATGTGCTGGATGAGGATGGCTGGCTGCATACGGGCGATATCGGCAAACTGGACAAGGAAGGTTTCCTGTACATCACCGACCGGAAAAAGGAGATCTTTAAGACCAGTGGCGGCAAGTACGTGGCGCCACAAGTGCTGGAGAACAAACTCAAGGAAAGCCGCTTCATAGAGCAGGTCATGGTGATCGGCGAGAATCAGAAATTCCCGGCAGCACTGATCGTACCCAACTTCCCCTTCCTGGAGGACTATTGCAAGCTGAAAGACATCCCATTCGAGAGCCGCGAGCAGATCGTACAGGAAAAGAAGATCGTGGACCGCATCTTCCGTGAGGTGGAAAAGGCCGGCGCGGACATGGGCCAGTGGGAAAGGGTGAAACGTATTGAACTATTGCCTGCTGAATGGACCATTGAGGGTGGCGAGCTCACCCCTTCCATGAAGCTGCGCCGCAAACCCATCCTGGCCAAATACGCACACGTGGTGGAAAGGATCTATGGCAGCTGATCCAGGCGAAGAATGTAATTTTACGTTCGCTTAACATGCCCGCCTCTTCCATGCGCACGCTACTCCTTCTGCTGCCCATCCTACTCATGTTCACCGCTTGCGATAAGGAGCCGGGCGAAGGCGGCCGTGCGGAGATCCACGGCCGGGTCATGGCGCAGAACCTAGTGCAGAGCAATGGCCTTGCCATTGGGGATCCTTACCCGATGCCGGAACACCGTGTCTACATCATCTATGGCGATGGCGAATTCCACAATGATGATGTGCGCACCGGTTCCGATGGGCGTTTCAGTTTCAGTGGGCTGCGCAAAGGCAATTACACCATCTACACCATATCCCAAAAGCGGCGGGTGGATGGCGACCCCGATCAAAGCGGGATCACCACGGTATCACGCACCATCACTATATCGGAACGCGATGAAGTGGTGGAACTGGGTGATCTGAAAATAGAGCGCTGGCGGGGCTGGATGAACAACTGATGCCGGTCTTCCAACACCGAATGACCCCACTTCGCCACATCACCTTGGTGCTTCTCGCATGGCCCCTTTTGCATGGTTGTGTAAAGGAACCGGGCATTGGCGGCCGGGCGGAGATACATGGCCGGGTTATGGAGCAGCACCACAATGATGCGGGTGAGCCGCAGGGTGATCCCTACCCGCTGCCGGACAAACGCGTATACATCGTATACGGGGATAATACCGGGGTGGATGATGATGTACGCACCGGGCCTGATGGCCGTTTTCGTTTTCCCTGGTTGCGCAAGGGTAGCTACCGCGTCTACACCATCTCGGAATGCCAGGTGAACTATGATTGCCTCAGTGGTACCTATCAGGTATCAAGGGAAGCTGAACTCTCCGGACGTACGGAGATCATGGACATCGGAGACCTGAAGATCGAGAATTGGTGAAGGCGTTGCACTCCATACTCTGGGCATTCCTGCTGGCATCGGCCTCTGTTTTCGGTCAGGAAGCTGCCCGCCCGGTGGTATCGGATGAGGTTTGGACCAGTTTCTCCTTCAAGGGAAGGCCTCCGAAATTCTTCAATGATCTCATTGGTAAGAGCACCCGCAAACGTTTTGGGCTTGGTGGCGAGCTTGGCTACCGTACCAATGATGTGTTCTTTGCTGGCAGGCAACTCTATTTCGATGGTGAATTGAACTTCGACCTTACCGACCTGATCGAAGTGGGGCTGGAGCACCGGTACGCATACCGTCCCAACGGGTCCGATCGCCAACGCTCGCAACTGAAATTCCAGATCAGCGAGCGCATGGCCCGGTTCGATCTTTCCTTCCGATCGATCTTCCAACACAGTTGGCATGAACTGGGCGAGGAGCGGGATAATCTCCGAAACAGGTTCTCGGCCGAATACGACATTCCAGGCTGGAAACTGGATCCGAAATTCCGCGTTGAATTCTTCACCGCCCTGCTGCCGGCAGGCCTGGACCATATCGGCACGCGCTATCAATTAGGCACGGAATGGTCGCCCTGGCGTGGGCATGGTCTTGGCGTGGCCGTGGTGCACGATCGCGAACGCAACGTGGCCTGGCCCGATCACCGCTGGATCATGTCATTCGAGTATTCGATCAACATCAGAAAGATCAGGTCGGAGTTGGAGAAGGCTAAGGCGCCAAAGGAATGAGGTACGCCCTATTCGCCCTCATCTTCGCGCTAGCCGTCATCCTGGGCTATTTCATCCTACGGCCATCGGATGAATTGCCCGTGTACCACCCCACCCAATTGGATCGCCGGCTGGTGGATCCAGAAGTGCGCAAAGCACACGGCGAACACCGCATCACGGAATTCAAGTTGACCGATCAACTGGGCCGCACCATCACCCTCGCCGATCTGGAAGGCCACATCGTGGTGGCCGATTTCTTCTTCACCACCTGCCCCACCATCTGCCCGAAGATGAGCGTGGAAATGGCTCGCGTACAGGAAGCATTCAAAGATGAACCGAGAGTGAAACTCCTCTCACATTCCGTTACACCCGAGACCGATACTCCGGAAGTGCTCCTGGAATACGCTGAACGCCACGGCGCGGAACACGCCAAATGGCACTTCCTTACCGGCGACCGCCAGCAGATCTACCACCTTGCCCGTCGCTCCTACTTCGCGGCCATGGATGAAGGCGATGGCGGCCCTGACGACTTCGTGCACACGGAGAACTTCGTGCTCGTGGATGGCCAGCGCAGGCTCCGTGGATTCTATGACGGTACCAGTGAAAAGGACGTGGACCGTTTGATCAAGGACCTGAAGAAGTTGTTGAAGGAGGAACGGGGGTGATCAGGCCCCGCCGATCGTGAAGCACCATTTTCTTTTGCTACGATCGTAGTTCTTCTTTCTTCTCTGGCTAAAATGCATGAGGGTGATGCTCTCTGCTAACGCTGTTCTTCACCTGGGCCAAAGGGACGATCTATTCCACTACCACTTTGCCGATGGCTATGGAATCTATTGACCGCACCCTTACCAAATAGACACCAGGCGCAGGGTCAAGAAGTTCCACCTCTGCTGCTCCGCTACCGGTTCTCGCATACGCGTACCGCACCTGCCTTCCGGCCACATCGAGCATGTCCACTTCCATGGGACCATCATCCGGGACTGTCCAATTCACATTGATATTGTATCCTTTGGATGGGTTGGGCCAGATCCTCAACGATGCCGCCATGTGCACCGGCACACTCACATTGAAGTCATCATCCGCTGGGGCATATTCGTAGAACACCTTCCGGGCCGTACCAAAGACCGACTCGCTGCCTCCTCCGAAGTATCCTTTATCACCAACCGAGAATGCGAAAGAAGTATTGTTGAAGGGTACCGGGGGTGGTGTGCGTGGCTGCCATAGATCAAGCATTGGATCATACTCCCACAGCGCCTCGTTGGTGCATACATATCCTTTGTCACCGATGTGGGTGGCGGTGATGGCAGTGCCGACCAAAGGACCGGGGATCGAGGCGCGCTGTTGCCAAGTGTCGGCTACAGGATCATATTCCCAGGTTTCATTCACGATACCGCCTGGACCAGGGGTCGAGTCTCCACCCACCACATAAGCCTTCCCTAGCAGAACAAAAGATCGCGACCCAGATCTTGCAGAGCCAGGAAACGCCGCCTTGGGGGCCCATGAATCTTGCTCAGGATCGAATTCCCAAAGATCATCAGAAAAGATCAACTCCGGCCAGTAAGAGCTTACTCCCATGCCCACATAACCTTTGCCATTGATCCAGAAACCTACGGCGTCGTAACGATAGATCTGGGAGGGTACTTGCATCACTTGCCATGAATTTGTTTGGAGGTCATACTCCACACTAACCGCTGGCTGCCCTTCAAATAGATCCGGTTGTCCACCTGTGAGTACATATGCTTTCCCATTCTCCGCGAAAGCCAAACTTAGACTCCGTGTCAGCCACCACGAAAATGCCATTGGTTTCCAGTGATCGGCTTCTGGATCATATGCCCAGTGATCACTTAGGAATTCCCATATTCCAAAGGAAGTACCCGGAGACCCCCCACATACATGGCCATAGCCATTCAGCGTGAACGGTGTGGAACCTTTTCTTGGAACACCACCCATGCCACGTATGCTGGACCAATGTTGGGATACACTGCTGAATTTCCAAGCTGAAAAAAGCCGGACTTGGTAGCTCGTACGTCCAAGCATTATGTATGCATTATCACTAATGACGAAGGAAAGAGCCCCATTTCTATAATTATCCAACATCATAGGCAGATGTTCCCATTGGTCCGCGTTAGTGTCATATCGCCATAACGTGTCATTCATGCTTGTACTGCTGGTAACATAGGCAACACCATCGAGCACGAATGCAGAAGCACCGGATCGTGCTGAAGCACCCGGCGCCGAACGCTCTATCCATGTGTCGCTAATGGCTTCATACTCCCATAGATCATTAATTAGCGTACTCCCGATCCCTGTACCTAAATAGGCTCTTCCATCAACCACGAATGCGATGGCCTCCCTGCGAGCGGCCGCAGGAAGAGATCCCAGCTCGGTCCAGACATTCGCAACTGGGTCATAAGCCCAGTGATCGTTCAAATTGACTGTACCATAACCCGTACATATATGAGCGAGATCATTCACAATGAAAGACACTGCATCCGTTCTACCCGGTCCGGGCAGATCCGCACGCTGGATCCAGGTGTCCGCGTCCGCATCATATTCCCAAAGCTCGTTTCCTGGACCTGGACTGCCACCGAACACATATCCTTTTCCATTCAACTCGAACCCCGAAGCTCCAACGCGCGCCGAACCTGGAAAAGCGGCCTTGGGGACCCACTCCTCGATCTCGGGATCGAACCTCCAGACCGCATCCGTCGACGTGCCATTATAATATTCACCTGCCACGATATAAGCATATCCGTTGAGCACGAATGTGGCCGCATCCCATTGCGCATCCAAACTATTGGACGAATGATAACCGATATCCGCCTTTTGCGTCCATGCCTGAGCATCGGCTTTCGGTATCCCGCATAGTATCCCGAGAATTGGAACGATTGTCCGTGGTAACATAGGAATTAGACGTCGGCACGATCTGCAGGTTGCCAACAGTACGATCTTACTGAGGAAACTAACCCCATAATAAACTGAGGACGCGCTGCATGGCACCACCGCCTACCTTTACCCCATGCGCAAATTGCTGGACCGGTACTACGGTGGCCTGCGAAGCATAAAGATGAACTATGTTCTTCTGAATCTGCTGGGCATGCGCAGGCTGGGCCATGCACGCCGCATGTTCCAGAAATATGGTCTTAAAGGCAGCCCCCTGCTGCCCATTTCCAGCCTGGACATGCCTCTTTCCAGTGGCGGGGGTATTCCCTGGCTGGACCGTGGCGATGCACAACAGGCGTTGGCACGCGATCCGCGTATCGCCACATTACCGGAGGAGTTGCGCAAAGGCGTTATGGAGTGGCCGGAAAAAGGATACCTCATTCTTCGTGGCTTGTTCAGCGCCAATGAAGTGGAAC
>JAEZCB010000142.1 GCA_023412755.1 Bacteroidota bacterium | reverse complement strand
TAGAGGATCGCAAAACCCTTGTTCGGCACCTGGTTCTGCATCTTGGTCTCGAAGATGCTGTGCGCCACGAACTGCCCCTCTTCGTTATCGCTGAGGGTGCGGTGTACACGGATCTTCTCGCCTTCGCTATTGTCGGTCCAGATGGTCTTCTTGATCTGGTCCTTGTTCTTCTCGATCAGGCTGTTGGCCGCCCCCACGATGGTCTTCGTGCTGCGGTAGTTCTGTTCGAGCTTCAGCAGTTTGTGGTCGGGGTAGTCGTTACGGAAGTTGAGGATGTTCTGGATGTTCGCCCCGCGGAAGGCATAGATGCTCTGGCTGTCATCGCCCACCACGGTGAGGTTCTCATGCCGCGCCGCCAGCGTCTTTACGATGTTGTACTGCGCCAGGTTGGTGTCCTGGTACTCATCCACCAACAGGTACTGGAACCGTTGCTGGTACTTCAGCATGGTCTCCGGGTGGTCGCGGAACAGAATGTTCGTGTTGAAGAGCAGGTCGTCGAAGTCCATGGCCCCGGAGCGGAAGCAGCGCTCGGCGTAGGCCTTGTACAGCTCGCCCATCTTCTCGCGGCCCACGGCGGCATCGCCCGCCATCAGTTCGCCGTTGTTCAGGTATTCCAGCGGACCGATCAGGTTGTTCTTCGCAATGCTGATGCGCCCATGCACCTGGTTGGGCTTGTACAACTTGTCATCCAGCTGCCACTCCTTCACGATGGCCTTGATCACGCTGCGGCTGTCGTCGGTATCGTAGATCGTGAAGTCCTTCGGGTAGCCCAGCTTGTCGGCCTCTGCGCGTAGGATGCGCGCGAACACGCTGTGGAAGGTGCCCATCCAGATGTTGCGCGCCTCGGAACTGCCTCCTTCGCCCAGAACTTTGGCGATACGTTCCTTCATCTCCTTGGCCGCCTTGTTAGTGAAGGTGAGGGCGAGGATGCGGAAGGGGTCCACGCCTTTGGTGAGCAGGTGGGCGATGCGCACGGTAAGCACCCGGGTCTTCCCCGAACCGGCCCCGGCGATCACCATCGTTGGGCCTTCGTAATTCTCTACAGCTGCGAGTTGGGCTGGATTCAGCCCCTTCAAATGGTCCATGGTACGCTGTAAAGGTAGCGGTGGACGCGGGAAGGGGAGAGGCTGTTGATAAAGTGGGTATCATCATTTAAGGGGTGCAGGTCCGGTCCACCCCTACTTCTTATTTTAGAAGCGTACTTTATGCTTCATATTTTATGAAGCATGTTTTATGAAGCATGCTTATCTTTGTGATGTGGAGAAGAAGTACAACCCATTCCTCCTGCAGGGCTATGCCGATGCCGCCACCTTCTGCGACCGCGAGAAGGAGCTGGCCTTCCTGAAGGAGGCCATGGCCAACCAGCGGAACGTCACGATCATATCGCTGCGGCGACTGGGCAAGACGGCGCTCATCCGCCATCTCTTTCATAGCCAGCGCCGGTTCTCACCTGTCTTCGTGGATCTCTACCGCACCACCAGCCAACCGGAGATGGTGCGGCGGATCGTGGAGGACACGCTGAAACAGGTGGGAAAGCCGACCGGTTCCTTTCTTAAGGAGGTGGCACAGGCCATCCGCTCGCTTGAATTCAATTTCAGCTTGGACGCCATCACTGGTGCACCCGAGTGGGGGGCGAAGCTGCGGCCCGGGCAGCCGGAAGTCGTGGCGCTCGATGAGTTGTTCGCCTACCTGGAGACCCGCAGGAAGCCGGTGGTGATCGCTCTGGACGAATTCCAGCAGATCGTGACCTATCCGGAGAAGAACACGGAGGCTCTCCTGCGCGAGCAGGTGCAGAAGCTGCGCAACGTGCAGTTCATCTTCTCGGGCAGCGATCGGCGCATGATGCAACGGATCTTCGTCGATGGCAAACGGCCCTTTTTCCAGGCCACCGAGCCCTTGTATCTCGGACCCATACCCGATGATGCCTATGCGACCTTCATTCAAAGCCATTTCAGAGCAGCAGGAAAGAAGATCAATGTTGACTTGATCCAACAAGGCCTCAGCTGGTGCCGCACCCATACTTATTATGTGCAGTACCTCTTCAACCGGCTTTTCGCATTGGCCAGGACCAGCTACGAGACGGTGGATCTGGTGGAGACGCAGGCTGGTATCCTCAGCGAGCGGGCACCGGAGTACATCACACTTAAGAGGCTCTTGAGTACCAACCAGGCCGCACTGGTCACAGCCATCGCACGCGAAGGGTGGGTGAAGGAGCCTTTCGCCACAGCCTTCATCCGCGAGCACCGGTTGAGCGCGTTGAGCAGCATGCGCCAGAGCCTTTCGGTACTTCTGGATAAGGAGATCGTCCATGAAGAGGAGAAGGGCTATAGGGTCACCGATGTGTTCTTCGGGCACTGGCTGGCGGAATGAGCAGCGCACCTCCTGTTCGCTTTCATAACTTCATGGAATGGAGCCACGCGATCAGGAACATTCACCCTCAAGGAAATACGAGAACAAAGTTTGGTTGACCATGGGCATAGTGGCCCTGGTGGTGCTCTCACTCTTCGTGATGAGGGCCGTGTTCAACCTGTTGCTCATGGTGCTGGCCGCGGCGCTCATAGCGATCTATTTCCACGCGCTCGGCGATCTGATCCAGCGTAAGACCAAATGGCACCGCAATGTCTGCATGGCCATCTCTCTCATTGGTACGCTGGGTATACTCTTTGGATTCTTCTATCTGGCCGGGGATCAACTGTCCCAGCAGGCGGAAGCGATCAGTCAGGAACTTCCTAAAATGGTGAACGACATCCAGGATGACATGCGCCAGCACGGTGCAGGTAGGGAAGCACTGAGATGGATCTCTTCGCAGGAGGATCAGGATAGGGTGCGGGAGGTGGGCGAGCAATTCTTCACCAGCACTTTCGGGGTGCTCGGTGATCTGTATGTGCTCCTGATCCTGGCGCTCTTCTTCACTTCACAGCCAGGGATCTATCGTAAAGGCATGGTTCGTCTGCTACCGGCGAATGCGCGTGAAGAGGGTAAGGATGTGATCAACAAGACAGGGCATGTTGGGCCAATGGTTGAAGGCAAGCTTGCTGTCCATGCTATTCGTATCCATTTGCAATGGGGTTGGCCTCGTGATACTTGGTGTGCCCATGGCCTTGATACTTGCCGTGATCGCTGGTCTGCTCAACTTCATTCCCAATTTCGGTCCGCTGATCGCGTTGATCCCTGCCGCATTGGTGGCGATGCTGGAAGGACCGCAGACCATGCTGTATGTGGTGATCCTGTATGTAGCTGTACAGGTACTGGAGAGCACACTGATCCGGCCCCCTCTTCAACACAAGCACATCCACATGCCACCCGCGTTGCTGATCGTATCGCAGATCGGCATGGGTACTCTCGCCGGCGCCTGGGGGGTGATCATGGCGACCCCGCTGGTGGGTATCGGCATTGTTCTGGTGGAGCAGCTTTATATGAAACGGCAGGATAAGAAACAGTGAGCCGAATGCGTGCTCCGCATCAGTGTCGCTCAGGTTGGCCTATAGACCGCTGCTCTTCCTTCCCCTTCCATCCGCAGCGTTCCATGCGACACAGCCTCCCGTAGGTCGCGTGTTGCTGTTGCTGTGCTCAATTCGGGATAGTTGGCCAGATATTCCTTCCGGCGGAAAGACCCGATGTCCGTCCGTAGGAGGAATAATTCCACACGCTCAAGCGGTGAACGAAACGGGTTTGGGAATGAAAGGAGTTCGGCCAATGCCTCTTCGATCCGCTCCAGCAGGTACACTATGAAACCGCCACAATCGCCTCTGCGGTCAGCATATTCCAATGCCGCGTAGTACGCTGGTTCGGTCTTGTGGATAAAAGCTTCCACGGGCAGATAGCCGAATACGGGCCAATGCCGCATAAGCAGGCGTCGCTGCCAGAGCCGCGCCAATCTTCCATTGCCAGCACTGAATGGGCGCAGATAGATCAATCCGAAATGCACGACACAACTTGTGATCAGAGGAGGGAAATCATCCTCTTCGGCATGGGTCAGCAATTCCTGCAGCACCACTGGCAGCCGGTGTGCCGGAGCGGTTCGTAGGGGGGTCGGCTCGCCATAGAACACATCAATGGAGCCATTCCGGTAGTGCCCGGCATCCACAGCCAGGCCGTGCATGAGCACCGAATGGGCTTGCCGCAGGTCCTGATCCATGAATGGGTCCAGGGAAGCAAGAAGATCATGTACCCGATGTGTGTTCACCGCCTCCAATGCCGCAGGGCCTTCCGTGGAACCGGCATGTTTGTCGGCCAGTTCGGCCACCGGATGCGGATCCAACAGGCTTCCCTCGATGGCAAGGGTCGCGTGTACAGCGCTCACCCGATAGGCCTTGGCCATGCTCGCTGTTGGAAGAAGCAGATGGCGCGCCTCTACCATTCCCAGCCGCTCATGCACCTGTGCCAGCAGGTTCAAAAGACGCGGGCTAATGGAATAGTAGGTGATGCTTCCAAGGTCCATTTAGATCAAATGATGCGAACGAAGGTAAGGAAGGTAGATGAACCCGAGTCGCCCGCATTATCTGAAGGTGAGGTTATCAACTTGGACATAAGCTGCCTTCTACCTAGTTAAAAATCCTTGATTACCAAAGCAGTTTGTGTTGTCGAAGGAGGGGTGGGAGTGAGGATGATGAAGGGCATCGCCCGACACAGGTGGAATTTCAACCAACACTCCTCGGTTGGAAACGAAATTTTCCTACCTTTGCAGCCCGTTTTTGCCAAGGAGTAGGCGAAAGCACCTGATAGACAAGACGAAACGAGCGCATGCCAACCATTCAACAGCTCATCCGGAAGGGTCGCGAAAACCCTGAGTACAAGAGCATATCGGTCGCACTGACCGGTTGCCCTCAGCGCCGCGGCGTATGCACCAAGGTGTACACCACCACCCCCAAGAAGCCGAATTCCGCGCTTCGCAAGGTGGCAAAGGTGCGCTTGGTCAACGGATATGAAGTGATCGCGTACATCGGTGGCGAGGGTCACAACCTTCAGGAACACAGCATCGTGCTCGTGCGCGGCGGTCGTGTGAAGGACCTGCCTGGTGTGAAGTACCACATCGTACGTGGTGTATTGGACACCTCGGGTGTTGAAGGCCGCAACCAGCGCCGCTCGAAATATGGCACCAAGCGTCCAAAGCCAGGTGCAGCGCCAGCCAAAGGAGCCAAGAAGAAGTAATCGTTCACGGATAGAGAGCCATGCGTAAGAAGACAGTCAAGCATACTACCCTGCCCGATCCGAAATTCAGTGACGTGCAGGTGACCAAGTTCGTGAACAACTTGATGTACGACGGCAAGAAGAGCAAGTCATTGGACATCTTCTACAACGCCATCGACATCGTTGCTGAAAAGAGTGGTGAGGATGGCCTGGAGATCTTCCGTAAGGCGCTCCACAATGTTACACCACAAGTGGAAGTACGCAGCCGCCGCGTGGGTGGTGCCAATTTCCAGATCCCGCAGGCCGTTCGCGAGGACCGCAAGAAGAGCCTCGCCATGAAGTGGTTGATCGGATACGCCCGCAACCGTAATGAGCGGAGCATGGCCATGAAGCTCGCCAACGAGATCCTCGCCGCAAGCAAGGAAGAAGGTGCCGCTTTCAAGAAGAAGGAGGAGGTCCACAAAATGGCCGAGGCCAACAAGGCATTCAGCCACTTCCGTTTCTGATCACTGAGAGGTAGAAGAGAGAGCAACAATGGCCAAGAGGGACCTAGCATATACGCGCAACATCGGCATCATGGCGCACATCGATGCCGGTAAGACGACCACGTCCGAGCGCATCCTGTACTACACCGGCCTTACGCACAAGATCGGTGAAGTACACGACGGTGCCGCCACCATGGACTGGATGGAGCAGGAGCAGGAGCGTGGTATCACGATCACCAGCGCCGCGACCACCACAGCATGGATCTACCGTGGTGACAAGTATAAGATCAACCTGATCGATACGCCGGGTCACGTGGATTTCACCGTGGAAGTCGAGCGCAGCCTGCGTGTTCTGGACGGTGCCGTGGCCCTGTTCTGCGCCGTTGGAGGGGTGGAGCCACAGAGCGAGACCGTTTGGCGCCAGGCCAACAAGTACAAGGTTCCCCGTCTTGGCTTCGTGAACAAGATGGACCGTAGTGGTGCCGATTTCTTCAATGTGGTCACACAGATCCGTGAGCGCCTCGGTGCCAATCCGGTTCCCCTTCAGGTGCCCATCGGAGCAGAGGCTGATTTCAAGGGGGTCGTGGACTTGATCAACAACCGCGGCATGGTGTGGAATGAGGCGGACCAGGGAATGACCTGGAGCGAAGTTCCCATCCCGGAGGAGCTGAAGGAAACGGTCAAGGAGTGGCGCGACAAACTCATCGAGAACGTCGCTGAAAGCAACGACACCTTGATGGAGAAGTATTTCAATGATCCTGAAAGCCTCACCGAGGCCGAGATCATGGATGCGATCCGCAAGAGCACGATCAATATGAGCATCTCGCCGATCCTGTGCGGCAGCGCCTTCAAGAATAAGGGCGTACAAACGATGCTCGACGCGGTGATGGCCTATCTGCCCAGCCCGATGGATATCGCATCGGTATCAGGTACCGATCCGGATACCGGTGAGGAGGTGCTGCGCAAGCCCGATCCCAGCGAACCAATGGCCTCATTGGCCTTCAAGATCGCAACCGATCCCTACGTGGGGCGTCTGGCCTTCTTCCGCTGCTACAGCGGCAGAGTACCGGCCGGCAGCTATGTGAAGAACATGCGGTCTGGCAACAAGGAGCGCATCAGCCGCATCTTCCAGATGCATGCCAACAAACAGAATCCGGTGGAAGTGATCGAAGCCGGTGACATCGGCGCGGCCGTAGGGTTCAAGGATATCCGCACCGGCGATACGCTGTGTGATGAGAACAATCCGATCATCCTGGAGAGCATGAGCTTCCCCGAGCCGGTGATCGGTATCGCAGTGGAGCCCAAGACCCAGGCCGACATGGATAAGCTGGGCCAGAGCCTGGCGAAGCTCGCTGAAGAGGATCCCACCTTCAAGGTGCACACCGACGAGGAGACCGGCCAGACCGTGATCAGCGGAATGGGCGAATTGCACCTGGAGATCATCGTTGACCGCCTGAAGCGTGAGTTCAAGGTCGAGTGCAACCAGGGTGCGCCACAAGTGAAGTACAAGGAGGCTATAACCTCCACAGTTGAACATCGCGAACTGTATAAGAAGCAGACCGGTGGCCGTGGTAAGTTCGCCGATATCCATGTGCGCATAGAGCCTCAGACCGATCCCGAGAAGACCGGCCTGGAGTTCATCGATGAGATCAAGGGTGGTGTCATTCCGAAGGAATTCATCCAGCCCGTGGCGAAAGGCTTCGAGGCATCGCTGAAAAATGGTGTCCTCGCCGGCTTCCCGATGGAAAGTTTGAAGGTGACGCTGTATGATGGAAGCTTCCACAACGTGGACTCCGACGCATTGAGCTTCGAGATCTGCGCGAAGAGCGCGTTCCGTACGGCCCTGCCCAAGGCGCGTCCGGTACTGCTCGAGCCCATCATGAAGATCGAAGTGGTGACCCCCGAAGAGAACATGGGTGACATCGTAGGTGACCTCAACCGCCGCCGTGGCCAGATCGAAGGCATGGACGATCGTGCCGGCGCCAAGGCGCTCAGGGGAAAAGTTCCCCTGAGCGAGATGTTCGGCTACGTTACCTCCCTGCGTACCATGAGCTCCGGCCGCGCAAGCAGCACCATGGAGTTCAGCCATTACGAGATCGCACCAAACAACGTGACCGAAGCCGTCCTGGCCAAGGTGCGTGGAAAAGTTTCAGCATAACCCGCACGAATAGCGATGACCCAAAAGATCAGGATCAAGCTGCGGTCGTACGATCACAATCTCGTCGACAAAAGCGCCGAGAAGATCGTAAAGACGGTGAAGAGCACCGGCGCCGTGGTAAGTGGACCCATTCCACTGCCGACCCACAAGCGCATTTTCACAGTGCTCCGCTCCCCGCACGTGAACAAAAAGGCCCGCGAGCAATTCCAGCTCTGCAGCTACAAGCGCATGATGGACATCTACAGTTCGTCCTCCAAGACGATCGATGCCCTGATGAAGCTGGAACTCCCCAGCGGCGTGGATGTGGAGATCAAGGTCTGACCGATAAAGCTGTACCACAATGAGCGGTTTGTTAGGAAGAAAGATCGGCATGACCAGCCTGTTCGATACGGACGGGTCGATGGTAGCATGCACCATCATCGAGGCTGAACCCAATGTGGTCACCCAGGTGAAGACCGTTGAGAAGGATGGCTATGCGGCGGTCCAGCTCGGCTACGGAGAGCGCCGGGAAAAGAACACTTCGGCCGCGGCCATCGGGCACTTCAAGAAGGCAGGGACCACCCCGAAGCGGATGATCCACGAATTCAAGGAATTCGAGCAGGAATACAAGCCCGGTGACACCATCGGCGTGGACTTCTTCGAAGAGGGCAGCTTCGTCACCGTCTCAGGCGACGCCAAAGGAAAAGGCTTCCAAGGTGTTGTAAAGCGCCACGGTTTCAGCGGCGTTGGCGAAGGCACCCACGGCCAGCACGACCGTTCACGCGCCCCCGGCTCACTGGGTGGCTCTTCATACCCCAGCCGCGTGTTCAAAGGCCTGCGCATGGCCGGCCGCATGGGTGGCAAACGGATCACCACCGAGAACCTCAAGGTGATCAAGGTGGATACCTCCAAGAACCTGTTGTTGCTCAAGGGTACCGTTCCCGGACCCAAGGGTGGCATCGTGATCATCTGGAAATAAGATGGAACTCGAGATCTTCGCCAAGGACGGCAAGTCCACAGGCAAAAAGGCAAAGCTGAACGACGCAGTGTTCGCGATCGAGCCGAACGACCATGCCATCTGGCTGGATGTGAAGCAGCACCTGGCCAATAAGCGTCAGGGCACCCACAAGACCCTCGAAAAGAGCGAGGTGAGCGGTTCCACCAAGAAGCTGCACCGCCAGAAGGGCACCGGAGGCTCCCGCAAGGGTAGCATCAAGAGCCCCCTGTTCAAGGGCGGTGCACGCGTGTTCGGTCCCAAGCCCCGCGACTACTCCTTCAAGCTGAACAAGAAGGTGAAGGACCTGGCCCGCCGCAGTGCCCTCACATATAAGGCCAAGGATGGTGCGATCAAGGTGGTCGATTCCATAGGCCTTGCCGCACCGAAGACCAAGGAGTTCGCCGCTTTCCTGAAGAGCTTTGAACTCGGTGCTCGCAAGAGCCTGCTGGTAGTGCCCACCAAGGATGACAACGTGCTCATGAGCGCACGCAACATCCAGGGTGCACGCGTGGTGGTGGCCAGCGAGCTGAGTACCTACGATATCATGAATTGCAACGGCATGCTGATCGTGCACGACGCGATCGCTCCGCTGGAAGCCACCCTCACCAAGTAAAGCCATGAGCCAGACCATCATCCGTCCGATCGTTACCGAGAAGATGACAGCCCAGGGCGAGAAAGAGGGCCGTTATGGTTTCGTAGTCGACAAGAACAGCAACAAGCTGCAGATCAAACAAGCGGTGGAAAAAGAGTACAATGTGACGGTGACCGGTGTGCGCACCATGATCGTCCGTGGAAAGAACCGCACCCGCTATACCAAAAGTCTCATCCTCAAAGGCCGCACGCCCAGCTATAAAAAGGCGATCGTGACCCTGAAGGAGGGCGAGGCCATCGATCTATACAGCAGCATTTGACCCGGTAGTACCTAGGAACAATGGGCGTACGCAAACTCAATCCGGTCACCCCCGGCACCCGTCACAAGGTGATCACCGACTTCGAAGGGATCACCACGGCGGTGCCTGAGAAGGCTTTGACCAAAGGCACCGTTAAGAGCGGTGGCCGCAACAACCAGGGCAAGATGACCATGCGCTACATCGGTGGTGGTCACAAGCAGCGCTATCGTGAAGTGGACCTGAAGCGCGACAAGCATGGCGTTCCTGCTGTGGTGAAGACGATCGAGTATGATCCGAACCGCAGCGCACGCATCGCCCTGCTCTTCTACGCCGATGGTGAGAAGCGCTACATGCTTGCCCCCACCGGTCTGAAGGTCGGCCAGACCGTCGTAAGTGGCAAGAGCGGGATCGCACCGGAAGTAGGCAACACGCTTCCATTGAGTGAGATCCCCTTGGGTACCGTGGTGCATAACATCGAATTGCAGCCGGGCCGGGGAGGCGCCATCGCTCGCAGCGCGGGCACCTTCGCCCAGTTGAGCGCGCGTGAAGGCAAGTATGCGACCCTGAAGATGCCGAGCGGCGAGCTTCGCATGGTGCTGGTGGCATGCATGGCCACCGTGGGCACCGTTGGCAACGCGGAGCACATGTTGCAGAAGAGTGGCAAGGCAGGCCGCAACCGTTGGAAAGGCCGCCGTCCGCGCACTCGCGCCGTGGCCATGAACCCTGTGGATCACCCCATGGGTGGTGGTGAAGGCCGCGCTTCCGGTGGACATCCGCGAACCCGCAAGGGTCTATTGGCCAAGGGTAAGAAGACCCGCCGCCCGAAGAACCCGAGCAACAAATTCATTCTCGAACGCATCAACGCCAGGAAGGGCGCCTAAGACCTCGATAGATCATGAGCCGTTCACTCAAGAAACCCCCGTTCATCCATTACAAGCTTCAGAAGCGCGTACTGGATGCCCAGTCAGCGGGCAAGAAGAACGTGATCAAGACCTGGTCGCGCTCCTCGACGATCACCCCCGATTTCGTGGGTTTGACGATCGCTGTACACAATGGAAACAAGTTCATCCCGGTGTATGTCACCGAGAACATGGTAGGTCATAAACTGGGGGAGTTCGCTCCGACCCGTACCTACCGCGGCCACTCCGGTAACAAGAAGAACTAAGGACCACGATGGGAGCTCGTAAGAAAATAACAGCGGACAAGCGCAAGGAAGCCATGAAGGCTGTTGCTGTGGCACACTTGCGCAACGTACCGACATCGCCCCGCCGGATGCGGCAGGTGGCAGACCTGATCCGTGGTCAGGAAGTGGACAAAGCGTTGGGTATCCTTCGCTTCAGCACACGCCACAGCAGCCGCGATATGGAGAAGCTTCTTTTGAGCGCCATAGCGAACTGGCAGGCCAAGAATGAAGGCCAGAAGGCCGATGAGGCTGGTCTGGTGGTAAAGAGCGTGCAGGTGAACGAGGCCCGGGGCTTGAAGCGCATGCTTCCCGCACCACAAGGTCGTGCCTACCGCATGAAAAAGCGCAGCAACCACGTAAGCCTCATCGTAGATACCGCCAACTAAGGCCGAGAAGAAACGACAATGGGACAGAAAGCACATCCGATCGGCACCCGCCTGGGATACATCAAAGGCTGGGACAGCAACTGGTACGGCGGTAACAATTACACCGACAAGCTGGTGGAGGACGAGCATATCCGCCAATACCTCATGACCCGCTTGAAGAAGGCGAGCGTCTCCAAGATCGTCATCGAACGCACCCTGAAGCTCGTGACCGTGACCATCAACACCGCCCGTCCGGGTGTGATCATCGGAAAAGGTGGTACCGAGGTGGATAAGCTGCGCGAGGAGCTTAAGAAACTCACCGGTAAGGATGTGCAGATCAACATCTTCGAGATCAAGCGCCCCGAACTGGATGCCCGTTTGGTGGCCGACAGCATCGCACGCCAGCTTGAAGGCCGCATCAGCTTCCGCCGTGCCATGAAGATGGCCGTAGCCAGCAGCATGCGTATGGGCGCTGAGGGCATCAAGCTCACCGTGAGTGGCCGTTTGAATGGAGCGGAGATCGCCCGTACAGAGAGTTACCGCGAGGGCCGTGTGCCACTTCACACCCTGCGTGCGGATATCGATTTTGCCATCACCGAAGCGCACACCAAGATGGGACGCATCGGGGTGAAGTGCTGGATCATGCGTGGAGAGGTGTATGGCAAGCGGGACCTGAGTCCGAATGTGGGCCAGGCCAAGGGCCAGACCGGTGGTGGTGGAGCTCGCATGGGAGGAAATGATCGCGGTGATCGCCGTGGTGGTGACCGTCGCGGCCCAAGTGGTGACCGTCGTGGTCCCGGTGGCGACCGTGGTGATCGTCGCGGAGGAGATCGTCGTGGAGGAGGTAACCGCGGTGGAAACCGCCCTAACAACTAAGAGCCATGTTGCAACCCAAGCGTAGCAGACGTCGCAATATGCACAAGGGCCGCATGAAGGGCGAGGCCCAACGCGGTCATCGTGTGGCCCTCGGGTCATTCGGTCTCAAGGCCATGGACAGCGTGTGGCTAACAAGCCGCCAGATCGAAGCGGCCCGTGTGGCACTTACCCGCTACATGAAGCGTGAAGGCCAGGTGTGGATCAAGGTGTTCCCGGATAAGCCAGTGACCAGCAAACCCGCAGAGGTGCGCATGGGTAAAGGCAAGGGTTCACTCGACCACTGGGTGGCCGTGGTACATGCCGGCCGCATCATCTTCGAGGTGGATGGTGTGCCCACCGCAACCGCCCAGGAGGCTTTGCGCTTGGCCGCCCAGAAACTTCCGATCAAGACCAAGTTCGTAGTACGCGAGGATTACGACGGCCAATAAGATGAGCGCCATGAAGAAGAAAGGACTTGAATTGAAGGACCTCACCCAACAGGAGTTGCAGGACAAGCTGCAGGATGAGCGTAGTGCGCTCACCAAGCTTCGTTTCAACCACACGGTGAGCCCCGTGGAGAACCCGATGCAGCTGCGCAGCAAGCGCAAGGACGTGGCGCGCATCCTCACGGAACTCCGCAAGCGCGAACTCAACGATCAAAGCAAATAAGCGACCGTCATGGAACGCAATCTCAGGAAGGAGCGGGTAGGCATCGTCACCAGCGACAAGATGAACAAGAGCGTCGTTGTCATGGTGGAGCGCCGGGTGATGCACCCCAAGTATAGGAAGTTCGTGAAGCTGTCGAGCAAATTCATGGCGCACGACGAGAAGGATGAAGCGCACATCGGTGATACCGTACGCATCATGGAGACCCGCCCCATGAGCAAGCAGAAGCGCTGGCGGTTGGTGGAAGTTGTTGAACGGGCCAAGTAATAACGCACTGAGCGATGATCCAACAGGAATCCCGGCTGAACGTGGCCGATAACAGTGGCGCCAAGGAGGTGCTTTGCATCCGGGTGCTGGGCGGCACCGCCCGCAGGTATGCCCGCATCGGTGACACCATCGTGGTGAGCATCAAGGATGCCATGCCCAATGGCAGCGCCAAGAAAGGCACCGTGCACAAGGCCGTGGTGGTACGCACGAAGAAGGAGACCCGCCGCAAGGACGGCAGCTACATCCGCTTCGACGACAACGCCGTGGTGCTGCTCGACGCTGCCGGTGAAATGAAAGGCACCCGCATCTTCGGCCCTGTTGCCAAGGAACTGCGCGAAAAGAAGTTCATGAAGATCATCTCCCTCGCACCCGAGGTGCTCTGAACCAATACGACGATGCAGAAGAAGACGCACATCAAAAAGGGGGACATGGTCCAGGTGCTCTCCGGTGTGGACCGGTCCAAGAAGGGCCGCGTTCTGGAGGTGGACCGCGATCGGATGGTGGCCTTTGTGGAAGGGCTCAACATCAACAAGAAGCACAGCAAGCCCACCACCGCCAAGCCGCAGGGTGGCATCATTGAGAAGGAGGGCCCGATCCACATCAGCAACCTGATGTTGATCGATCCCAAGAGCGGCGAACCCACGCGCGTGGGCCGCAAGCTCGACAAGGATGGAAACATCGTTCGCACCAGCAAACGCACCGGTGAGGTGATCAAGTCATGAGCTACGTACCAAGGCTTCGTGCCAAATACCAGGAAGAAGTGGCTCCCAAGCTCATGAAGGAGTTCGGGTACAAGAGCCCCATGCAGGTTCCCCGTTTCATCAAGATCAGCCTCAATCAGGGCCTTGGAAGCGCGGTGGCCGACAAGAAGATCGTGGAGACGGCCGTTACCGAGATGAGCCAGATCGCTGGTCAGAAGGCCGTGCCCACGGTGTCAAAGAAGGACATCAGCAACTTCAAGTTGCGCAAGGGCATGCCTATCGGGGCCCGTGTCACCCTCCGTGGCGATCGCATGTTCGAATTCCTTGACCGGTTGATCTCCGTTTCCCTGCCCCGTACCCGCGATTTCCGCGGTGTGAAGGTCAGCGGATTCGATGGCAGGGGCAACTTCACCATGGGTGTTAAGGAGCAGATCATCTTCCCGGAGATCGATATCGACAAGGTGAGCAAGATCCAGGGCATGGACATCACTTTCGTCACCACTGCCAAGACAGATGAGGAAGCCAAGGCGCTGCTGCGCGAGATGGGTTTCCCATTCGCCGACAAGAAATAACGACAAGAGAAGAAGAAGATGGCCAAGGAATCCATGAAAGCCCGCGAGCGCAAGCGCGCGAAGATGGTGGAGAAGTACGCCGCCAAGCGTGCGGCCCTGAAGGCTGCCGGTGATTGGGACGCGCTGCAGAAGCTCCCTGTGAACGGTAGCTCCGTGCGCAAGCATAACCGCTGCCAGCTCACAGGCCGCCCGCGAGGGTACATGCGCCTGTTCGGCATCTCACGTAACGTATTCCGCCTCATGGCGCTGGAGGGCAAGATCCCCGGTGTCACCAAGAGCAGCTGGTAATAAAGCGACAAGCCATGACCACCGATCCAATAGCCGATTACCTGACCCGCTTGCGCAACGCCATCCAGGCACGCAAAAAGGTCGTGGAGGTGCCCGCCAGCAACCTGAAGAAGGACATCACGCGGATACTCTACGACAAGGGCTACATCCTCAACTGGAAGACGGAAGAGGACGGCAAGCAGGGCATCATCAAGATCGCCCTCAAATACAACGAACAAACGCGCCAGAACGCGATCAAGGAACTTACCCGCATAAGCTCCCCCGGTCTGCGCAAGTACGCCCACGTGCAGGATCTCCCGCGCGTGCTCAACGGCCTTGGCGTGGCCATCATCTCCACCAGCAAGGGTGTGGTCACCGACAAGGAGGCCCGTGCGCTGAACGTGGGTGGTGAAGTGTTGTGCTACGTGAGCTAAGACCCAGTACAGATGTCACGCATAGGAAAAGCACCGATCTCCGTACCCAAAGGGGTGGAGATCACCATCAGCGACAAGAACCTTGTGACCGTGAAGGGTCCCAAGGGCACCTTGGAGCAGCCGGTGGATCCCGCCATCAGCCTCAAACAGCAGGATGGCACCCTTACCGTGGAGCGTCCCAGCGATGCGAAGCCCCACCGTGCCAAGCATGGCCTGTACCGCGCACTCGTTGCCAACATGGTGAAGGGCGTCAGCGAAGGTTTCGTGATCCAGCAGGAGTTGGTGGGTGTGGGTTACCGCGCCACCGCCAAAGGCCAGCAACTGCAACTCTCCCTGGGTTTCTCGCACACCGTTACCCTGGAGCTTCCGCCCCAGATCAAGGTGACCGCCACCCAGGAAAAAGGTAAGAACCCGATCATCCGTTTGGAATCGGCGGACAAACAACTCATCGGCCAGGTGGCCGCCAAACTGCGCAGCTTGCGCAAACCGGAGCCTTACAAAGGCAAGGGTGTACGCTTCGTTGGTGAAGTGGTGCGTCGCAAGGCCGGTAAAGCAGCTGGTAAATAAGAACAGCCATGGCATTCGATAGGATCGCACGCCGACTCAAGATCAAGCAACGGGTACGCAAGAGCGTGCACGGCACCACTGAGCGCCCCCGTCTCTCGGTCTACCGCAGCAATAACGGGATGTACGCCCAGATCATCGATGATCTTTCAGGCCGCACGCTGGTAAGCGCTTCGTCCCTGAAGGACAAGGAGGCCAATGGCGTCCCCAAGATCGACCAGGCCCGCAAGGTTGGGCAGGCCATCGCCGAGAAGGCGAAGGCCGCCGGCATCGACGCGGTGGTCTTCGATCGCAATGGTTACCTGTACCATGGCCGGGTGAAAGCCCTGGCCGAAGCCGCCCGCGAAGCAGGCCTCAACTTCTGATCATCACAGCCCAATGTCTGAAACGAACAATAGAAAGGTCAAGAGCAGCGATCTCGAGCTGAAAGACAAGCTCGTGGCGTTGAACCGTGTGACCAAGGTGACCAAGGGTGGCCGCACCTTCACCTTCGCCGCCATTGTGGTGGTGGGCAATGAGAATGGTGTGGTCGGTCATGGCCTGGGCAAGGCCAAGGAAGTGCAGGAGGCGATCGCCAAGGGCATTGACGATGCGAAGAAGAACCTGGTGAAGGTGCCTGTGATGAAGGGAACGATCCCGCATTCACAGGAGGGCAAATTTGCCGGGGCCCAGGTGTTCCTGAAACCCGCCGCACACGGTACGGGTGTTATCGCAGGCGGTGCCATGCGTGCTGTGTTGGAGAGCGTTGGAATAACCGATGTCCTGGCCAAGAGCAAGGGCAGCAGCAACCCGCACAATGTGGTGAAGGCGACCATCGAAGCGCTCACAAGCATGCGCGATGCCAATGCGGTAGCACGCCAGCGTGGAGTGAAACTCGAAAAGGTTTTCAACGGATAAAGAATAACGTTCCGATATTGCGGAGCGAAGACCATGAGCAAGCTGATCATCACACAGACGCGTAGCCAGATAAAGTGCCCAAAACGCCAGAAGGATACCTTGCGTGCCTTGGGTTTGGGTCGTATTGGAAAGCGCGCCGAAGTGGAAGGAACGCCGCAGATCCGCGGCATGGTGGAAAAGGTGAACCATCTGGTCACCGTTCAAGAGGCCTGAATATTTAGAAGCGAAAGAAGATGGACCTGAGCAGACTCAAACCGGCCGAAGGAGCCACCTAGAAGGAGAAGCGCATTGGCCGTGGCCAGGGTAGCGGACGCGGAGGCACTTCCACCCGCGGTCATAAAGGTGCTGGATCCCGTTCCGGTAACAGCCGCAAGCGTGGCTTTGAAGGTGGCCAGATGCCACTGGTACGCCGCGTTCCGAAGTTCGGCTTCACCAACCCCACCCGCGTGGAGTACAAGGGCATCAACCTCGATACCCTGCAGACCCTTGCGGAGAGCAAGAAACTGAAGGCCATCGACCCCGAGGTGCTATACACCAACGGATTGATCGCGAAGAACGACAAGCTGAAGGTGCTGGGCCGTGGCGAACTCAAAGGCGCCATCGAGATCAAGGCACACGCATTCAGCGCGAGCGCACGTACAGCGATCGAGAACGCAGGCGGAAAAGCCGAGGTGATCGAGACCGTGGTAGCGAAGGAAGAGAAGAACTGAGTTGACCGATAGGCTATGAAGAACCTGATCGATACGATCAAGAATATCTGGCGGATCGAGGAGCTGCGCAACCGCATCCTCATCACGCTGGGTCTGCTGCTGGTGTACCGCATCGGGAGCTTCATCGTGTTACCCGGTGTCGACAGTGCGCGTCTTTCCTCTGACGCGACCGGCGGTGGTGGCATCGTGGAGATCCTAGCCATCTTCACCGGTGGTGCCTTTACCCGTGCATCGATCTTCGCCCTGGGTATCATGCCCTACATCTCGGCGTCGATCATCATGCAGCTGATGGGCATCGCGGTGCCCTCGGTGCAGAAGATGCAACGTGAAGAGAGCGGCCGCCGTAAGATCAACCAGTGGACGCGATACCTCACCATCATCATCTGCGTCTTCCAGGCGCCCAGCTACATCCTGGCCACCATCGAACCGGAAGCACGCCCGGATAGCACCTTCTGGCTCACCACGAGCATTGTGATACTCACCGCATCCACCCTCTTTGTGATGTGGCTCGGCGAACGGATCACAGAACGCGGCCTGGGCAACGGTATCTCCTTGATCATCATGATCGGCATCCTTGCAC
>JAEZCB010000045.1 GCA_023412755.1 Bacteroidota bacterium | reverse complement strand
GCGCAACACACGGCCGGCCTCACGAATGTCGAAGGCGATCGCATTGGCCCTGCGGGTGCTGGTGGTATTCAGGTTGATGTTGTAGGCCACCAGGAAATTGCGCGCACCAATGGCCACGGCCCCGCTGCGAGCCACGCTTTCGGTGAATTCCGCAGGACCGTGATCGGGCTTCCAGGCAGGGTCCTTCAACTTATTCTTCAACCCTTCGTACTCGCCGCTGCGGTTGTTGGCCAGGTTGCGCCGCTTTTCCTCTTTCGCAGCGAATTCGTAGCAGTACACAGGGATCGCCAATTCCTTGCCGACCCGCTCCGCCAGTTTGTGCGCATAAGGCACCAACTCTTCCATGCTGATGCCACTGATCGGGATCAACGGGCACACATCGGTGGCACCGAAGCGCGGATGTTCACCCGAATGGTTGCGCATGTCGATCAGTTCCTGTGCTTTGCTGATCAGCAGGAATGCCGCCTCGAGCACCTGTTCCGGTTCTCCCACGAAGGTGATCACCGTACGATTAGTGGCTTTGCCTGGATCGATGTCCAGCAACCGTACACCTTCCACGGTCTCCACCACCGCGGCGATCGCATCGATCTTCACACGGTCTCTTCCTTCACTGATATTCGGAACACATTCGATCAGGCGCTTCTGCATGGGCTCTTACTTGCTATGAGGCGGCAAAGCTAACAAGGTGTGCAAGCTGTCATGGAAGGCCACTCACAGTCTCTTTACCAGGTACAAGGCTCGCATGCTGGTACGTGATACCCAATCATTCACATTGAAGTGATCGGTGATCCATTGGGGATGACTGCCGTAAAGCCTTTCCACGTGCAACCCTTCCATTTGGATCCGGTGTGTATCGATCCGATCCGTCCAAAGCAGAGCCGCATCATCCACCAAATGGAGCATCTGCTCGGGGTCCTCCACCTTGATGGAGCTTATGCGGATCGCTTTTCCATAGAAATGGTGGGGCAGGCCCGTATCCCTGTAAGGATCATGCTCGGTATAGAGGATCACGGCCTGTGGCCATTGCATTTCCTGGGCTTTCTTCAGTGCGAGTATATGAGGACTGGCCGGGCGTACCATGGTATACACAAGCAGTGGCAGGTCCAGGATAAGGATCAGGCAGACCACCCGCTTCCATTGGACGGGATACTCGCGCAGCTGGATCAGCAGCACGGTAAGGACCAATGGAAGCATTGGTGCAAGTGGGAAGAGAAAGCGCACCTCCTTGTGCGATATCAGCATGTGTGCCAGAAAGAATGGCATGGCAGCCCATGTAAAGGGATGGTCCCTTTTCTTCCACCAGAAGAAGAGCATGGCGATCATGGCAAGACCCCCGATCATGGGATCGGACTTTTCCAACACTCCATGGAAATAGTAATACCATGGGTCGGTACCGAATTCCGAGACACGGTCTTCAAGTATGTTCAACTCAAAATATCGCCAGGCGCTGAAGGTCCATTCCCCGTACAGCCATGCATCAGCGAGTACACCCACGCCCATGCCACCCAGCAGCCCCAGCAGAACACCAGGCACCGCCTTGATCCGATGTAGGATCATCCAGCAGCATAGTCCGGCGATGGCAATGCCGGATTGATACCGGATACTGAATGATAGCCCCAGTATGAGTCCATACAACATTTGTTCACCGATGGAAGTGTTGGGCCGCGTGAATATGAGCGCGGCACCGATGAAAAAGAGACAGCCGCTCCAGTTCTCGGATGAAAAGCGCACTCCCACATAAGGCAGGAACCAAAGCAGGATCGCTACACAGCAATAGAGATGGGCGGCCGAACGGTGATGGGCCGTGTTCGGTAAAGCCCTGGCCACTACCCAGAGCGTGTAAAGGATAACAATGGCGGAGAGCATCCGCAGAAAAAGCGCTACCGTGAAGGGGTCGTCGGTATGGAACAGGGAGAACAATCGCATGGTGCTCCATGCCATGAGCACCTGAAGACCCGGCCTTATGCGTTCGCTGTACTCCCATGCCAGATCATCTGAGGACACCCCCGGATCCCCTAGCTTGAAATTAGCGAACTCCAGGATCTGGAAGTGTTCATCGGCATGGTGGTACCCTATACTGTTCCATGCTGTGATGAGATAGATCAGCAGGCCCGCGACCCCATAACCCATCAATACCTTCCGGCCCATGAAGGAAGCCACTCCACGCTTATCGGACCCGGTCATTTCGGCAGTTGCCACAGCGTATACGCACCGAGGTTAATGTGCCTGTGGTAGCAGCACGCTCAGGCTGTTGTTGACCACATGCAGCAATACCGGCACCCAAATGGAGCCGCTGCGTGAGCGGGCATAGCCGAGCACCACACCCATGGGCAGTATCAGCAGCATGATCATCCAATTGTACTGCAGGTGCATTAGGGTGAAGACCCCGGCCGTAAGGGCCACCGCCATGTGCTCATCTGAGACATGGCGGATGGAGCCGAAGAGCAGTCCACGCAGCAGGAACTCCTCAAAGAGCGGTGCCATAAGCCCGATGCCGATGAAAAGGAGCAGCTTGTCGCTATGCGTGGAGAGGATGCGTTCCATGAAATCCGTTTGAAAGCCTTCCACGTTGCGTGTCAGGACTTCCACCACCAGCCCCAACAGCGCGAAAGCCCCGAACCAGATGAACCACTGCCTGGGGCGTGGCAGGTGCAGACCCAGGAATGTGCGGGTGTTCCTCTTTTTCCAAAGGCCAACTGTGATCAGAATGAGTGCCGTGCAGATGGATCCGCTCCACAACGCCTCCTGCGCCACCAGGTCGCCATGGAAGATCAGCTGGTCCATGCGCTGCCTGAAGGCGGGATCTTCCAGGGTGGAGAAGGTGAAGCGCTCGAATTCCGGTGATCGCTCCATGACCCCAGCCACGAAGACGATGGACTGCACCATGAAGAAGAACATGAGGATGAGCGCGAACAACGCTATGCCCATGGCGAACTCCAGCCCTGGTGGACGCACGTGCGTTGGTCGCCATTGGTCAGGCGAGGACCTCTCCTGATCGGACGGGTGCTCCATCAATGATCACGGTATCGATGTTGTCACTGCCGAAGGCGTACGGCAGGTAGGCGAGCGAAGGTATTTTCCTGGTGATGATCACGCTACCGCGTTTGCCTACGGTAAGGCTGCCCAACTCCTGGTCAAGCCCCATCGCAGCAGCGGCATTCAATGTCATGGCGTTCATTGCCTCTTCCGGGAGCATACGCAGATGTATGCAGGCCAATGAATACACGAAATTCATGTTGCCGCTGGGTGTGCTGCCTGGATTGTGGTCCGTGGCCAGCGCAAGCGGGAGGCCCGCATCGATCAATGTGCGCGCCGGCCCGTAGGGTATGCGCAGGAAGAATGAGCAGGAGGGCAGCATTGTGGGCATGGGAGCGCTCCGTCCGTTGTTCCATGCATCCACCAGTGAACGCACATCATGCTCCTCCATCACCTCCAGATGGTCCACGCTCAAGGCACCGTGTGCACAGGCCGCCTGTATGCCACCGATGCTGGTGAATTGGTTCACATGCACTTTGGCTGGAAGCCCATGTCGCGCACCCGCCTCCATCACCCGCACCATTTCCGCAGTGGTGAAGTAGTTGGTCTCGCAGAACACGTCCACATGATCGGCAAGGCCTTCCGCGGAAACCTCCGGGATGAGTTCGCTGCAGACCATGTTGATGTAACCCTCCCGGTCGTTGGCGAATTCCTGCGGCAGGGCATGTGCCGCCAGCAGGGTGGCCTTTATCGGTATGGGCTGGCTATCCTTCAGCCTTTTCACAACACGGAGCATGAGCAATTCGCTTTCCCTGCTCAGGCCATAACCACTCTTCACTTCCACGGCCACGGTGCCCTGCTGCATCATTCCATGCAGTCTTTGTTCCGCCTGGAGGAATAATTCATCCTCGCTCATGCCATGCAACTTGCGCGCACTGTTCAGGATACCTCCGCCCCTGGTGGCGATCTCCTGATAAGTGAGTCCTTTGATCCGGTCCACGAACTCTCCTTCCCGGGGCTCCGCGAAGACCACATGTGTATGCGGATCGCACCAGCCAGGTAGTATGAAACGCCCACTGGCATCAATAGTGCGCACGGCCTTTCGAGAGATCTCAGAAGGAAGTCCGGCCATTTGCCCCAGGCCACTGATCCGGCCGTTCTCGATCGCCAGCCAGCCATTCTCGATCAGCGCGGCATCAGCCATCTGCGCGCCGCGCAATACACGCGCGCCGGCCGGATGGGCGCCAACCAGAGCCCTGGCATTGATGATGAGCAAGGTGTTCACGGAGCGGCGGCGCTAAGATGCGGAACATCCATGCAATACACCTGGCGCACCGGTGCCATGTCTTTGGAACCGATGGCGTATGTTCGTGGCTGGATCCCTGGGCCACACCGGCTTTGCCATGGGATCCTTCATTTTCTCAATGCGCATCAATGTAGTGGAGCGGGAGCCATCGGTGCACAAGGTGGATCCAAACCATCGCCTGGCCGTGGATCGCGACAAACGTTTGTGGAGCACCATCCTGCTGGTGTTCATGCTCGTGGTGGTACTGCGCAATGCGTGGGTCACCGAGGATGCGTACATCATGTTCAGGAGCATCGATAATTTCCTGAACGGGTATGGCCTTACCTGGAACATCTCCGAGCGGGTGCAGACCTTCACCAATCCGCTGTGGACATTGCTGCTGGCCGGGATCAGTGCGTTGGGTGGCGATCTTTACCAGAGTTCCATCTTCGTGGGTGCGATCTTCGGTTTGGGCGCTGCATGGCTCGTAGTGAAGAAGCTGGCACGCGACACGGAAGGGGTGTTGCTGTTCATGGCTCCGCTCATCCTTTCCAAGGCATTCATGGATTACGCCACTTCCGGATTGGAGAACCCGGTGACCTTTCTGGCGCTTGCGCTATTCCATGTGGTGTTCCTGAAGGATGATGGCCGACCGCCGGGATCGCGGCTCTTCCGTCTATGCCTTATCACCTCCATGGCGTTGCTCAACCGCATGGATACCCTGCTGTTCTTCCTGCCGGCCCTGGGCATGGAATTCTTCCGGTTGAAAGGTTGGCGCCATCTGGGGCGGATGACCCTTGGGCTGCTGCCTTTCATCCTTTGGACCATCTTTTCGGTGATCTATTATGGTACACCATTCCCCAACACCGCTTACGCCAAGTTGAATACGGGTATTCCTGTAGCGGCCAGGGTGGAACAGGGGCTCAGCTATCTGCTCAATTCATTCTCGCTGGATCCGATCACCCTTTTCGCCACGGTGCTTGCTGTTGGGCTGGTGATCTCCAGAGGCAGTGCGCGGGGATGGGCCCTTGCGGCGGGTGTGCTCCTCTACCTGGTCTATGTGGTACGCGTCGGCGGCGATTTCATGAGTGGGCGTTTCGTCACTGGAGCCTTGTTCGCAGCACTTATCGGCATGGTGTACTATCTGCCTGCATGGATCGAGCGGCGGCATGTGTACGGTATCGCCGCCCTGCTGCTCCTGCTTGGCCTTGGCAACCCGCTATCGCCGGTATTCTCCGGAAAGGATTTCCATGTGCAGTTCGAGCGGGCGGTGGACCACAATGGCATCGCCGATGAACGGGGCGTGTTCTACCATGTAACGGGTTTCCTGCGGCGCAATGGCAGTGAAGTGCCCCACCATTGGAAAGGCATGGCGCTGGAAGCCAACAAGCATCTGGAGGAACAGCCGGTGGTGATCTATGGCAACATCGGCATCTTCGGCTACTTCGCCGATCCGCGGCTCCACATCCTGGATAATGCCGCCCTTGCCGATCCACTCTTGGCCAGGTTACCCTCACTGCCAAGGATGCGCGTGGGGCACTACCTGCGGGAGGTGCCTCCCGGGTATGTGGAAACACTGGAGAAAGGCGAGAACCACATCCACCACCCCGCACTGGCGCGTTATTATGATGCACTTTCCACGGTGGTGAAAGGTCCGATCTGGTCCTGGCAACGTTTCCAGGAGATCTACAGGTTGAATACCGGGTACTACGATCACTTGATCCAGGAGTATTTGCAGACACGCTACCTGGAGGTATGGCCCATGGACGATCTGTTGCTGGACCGTCCCTTCCAACAATACCAGACGGGTCGGTGGATCCATTGGGGCAGGGATAATGTGTGGGGCATGGGCCACCAGGCAGGCATCGCCTTTGATGTGGCCGAGGAGCGCATGGACACGCTGCGCATGAGTGTGAGCTCACCCATGCCGGAACAAGAGATCACGGTGCGGTTCAATTCGGAAGTGATCCATGAGTTGCAACTGGTGCCGGGTGATACCGCTGAGTTATCGTTGCCTATCCGGATCCCCAGCGGAAGGGGGCATGTGGAGTTCCAATTCAGCAAATGGAACAACCCGGGAGAGAAGCATCTGGAATGGAGTGATGAACCTTTCGCGGTGCATTTCCATGAACTTGGGTTCACCGGCAAATGAAGCATGCCGGGGTACCTGAAGCGGCCATGAGCACCACCCAACATACACCGGTGCATCAAGTGGATAGCCACAACAGCCCAACCCGTGACGCGGACCGCAAGGAGCGGATGCTCTGGGGAGGCATGCTGCTACTTCTCTTGTTGGTGTTGATCCTGCGCAACGCCTGGGTCACCGAAGATGCCTACATCATGTTCCGCACGGTGGACAACTTCGTCCATGGCCATGGTCTAACGTGGAACATCAGTGAGCGTGTGCAGACCTTCACCAACCCACTGTGGACGCTCCTCCTTTCGGGGATCCACCTCATCACCGGCGATCTCTTCTATACCTCCATCTTCATGGGAGTCCTTTGCACGATGGCCGCGGTGATCATCCTGGTACGCCGGATCGCTGTTTCATGGGCCGCCATGCTATGTGCCCTTGTGCCGCTTATCTGCTCGAAGGCCTTCATCGATTTCGCCACATCGGGTCTTGAGAATCCATTCACTTTTCTGGCCCTCGCGATCTTCTTCTCGTTCTATTACCGCGACAGACCCATCCGGCCATCGCGGTATTTCCTCGCATTGTCCCTTATCACTGGTCTGGCGCTGCTGAACCGGATGGATACGTTGCTGCTCTTCGCACCTACACTTGCCTTTGAATTCTTTCGCCTCAAGGGATGGCGCCACCTGGGTATGATCCTGCTGGGCATGGTGCCCTTCTTGTTCTGGGAGCTTTTCTCCATCTTCTACTATGGCTTCCCATTTCCTAACACCGCCTATGCGAAGTTGAATACCGGAATACCGGTGGCCGAACGGATGGAACAGGGTTGGAACTACCTGATCAACTCCCTGGCGCTGGATCCGGTAACGCTTATGGCCATGGTCATTGGTATCGGCGTGGCAGTGGCTGGGCGCGATAGAAGGGGGATCCCGCTGGCGATCGGTGTGCTGCTCTACGTGGCCTATACCATCCGGGTGGGTGGCGATTTCATGAGTGGCCGTTTTATGGCGGCCCCACTCTTCGCGGCCATGATCGGTGTGGCAGCGCATCTGCCGCGCATGGTGGAGCGGGCGCACGTGGGTGCCTACGTGCTCATATTCGGTGTTATTTCCCTGGGCAACGAAAGATCTCCACTGCGTACAGGCCCCAATTATTTCTTGGAGTACGATGAGAATGTGGACCGGTTCGGCATAGCGGATGAAAGGGCATTCTACTTCCACCAATTCGGCCTGCCCAATTACAACGGTGAGGACCAGGTGGAACACGGTTACCTGGACATGGTGGATACAGCGTTGGCCACTTTGGACAAGGAGCCGGTTCCGCAGTTCGGCAACATCGGGGTCATAGGCTATCACATCGGCCCTGATGTACACGTACTGGACATCTGCGCGCTGGCCGATCCATTGCTGGCCCGGCTGCCTGCGGCGCCCTGGTCTCGCGTGGGCCACTTTGTGCGTGACGTGCCCAACGGCTATGCGGAAACCCTGGCTACCGGAGAGAACCGCCTGGTACACCCCAAACTGGCCACGTACTACGATGCGCTTGCACAGGTCATAAAAGGGCCTTTGTTCTCAAGCGACCGTTTCCGTGAGATATGGCGCCTGAATACCGGCCACTACGATCATTTATTGAATGCCTACCACCACTCTCGCTACATGGTAGTGCTGCCTTTGCACGATCTGCTTGCCGAGCGGGTGTATGAGCAGCACCGGCACGGGCATTGGACTGAACTGGAGGATGGTATTGCCTGGGGCCTGTACAGTGAATGCCACCTGGTGCTGCACTGCACGGAAGAGACCACCGGCCAACTCCGGTTCACGGTGGACCACCCTTTCAAGGAGCAGCCTGTGGAAGTGTATGTGCATGGTGAACTGAGAGCGGCAGACACACTTGGACAGGGTGTGATATGGAGCGAAACCATACCCATACAACTGAAGGCGGAGGAGAACTGGATCACCTTCAAGTACCGATCCCATGTGAACCTGGAAGAGCCGGAGATAGAGAATGAAACGCGGCCCCTGGGCCTGCGTTTCACCGAGCTGGGCGTGGACCTGGATCCCTGACGTGCGGGGTTAGCTTCGCGATCCCGCCACATCAGTGGTGGCGGACAAATCCAATAGGTCAATGGTGAATGGGAGGGAGGCCGTGGTGGAACGGTTCACACTGCATCATGTGGATGCGGCCATCGAAGACAGCATACTGGCGGAAGATACGGAGGAATGGCATGGCGAAGGCGAGCAGGAATTCCTGCGGAAGCTCTTCCTGCGGCCGTTCGCATCCATCACACGCACCAGTGAATTCACTCATCCGGTGGGCATGGAGTTCAACGTACTCCATGGCTTGTGCGAACGCATACGGCAGGGGGAGGAGTTCACGGCGGCCTCGGTGGGTATCGCTCGGCACCTCATCGCTGTTTCCGGCCACCATGCCATCAAGAGTGGCGATCTCTTCGTGGTGAAGTTCCGCGAGCTGGAGATGAACGCACGCACCTACGAGGCGGTGGGCATATTCAAGTTCGATGACAAGGATCTCTACCTCGAGACCTCGGGCTCGCGCGGCAAAGTGGCGATGGACCTGCGCAAAGGCCTTGGTAATGGCAAACCCAACAAGGCATGCCTGGTGATCTTCTCCGGAGAAGAACCAACCCTGCTGGTGCTGGAGGATGAGCAGACCGAGTACTGGCAAAAGGACTTTATTGGCCACAAGCCGAAGAACGACGAGGTGAACAGCACCAGCCATGTGCTGGAACTCACCAGGAATTTCATCACCAAACAGCTGCCGCAGGATCACGACATACCCAAGGCGGACCAGATCGATCTGTTGAACCGCAGCGTGCAATACTTCAAGTCCAACACCGAATTCGATCGGGATGCATTCGAGCAGGAGGTGTTCCAGGCGGAAGATGTGATCCGTTCCTTCCAGGAATTCGGGGAACGTTTCAAAGAGTCGCGCGAACTGGACATACTGGACAATTTCGAGATCAGTGCGCCAGCGGTGAAGAAGCAGGCCCGCATCTTCAAGAGCGTGATCAAGCTGGACAAGAACTTCCACATATAGATACACGGCGATCGCAACAAGATCGAACAGGGTGTGGATGAGACCGGCCGGAAGTTCTACAAGATCTATTACGACGAGGAGGTGTGATCAGCGCGTGCGTCTTCCATACCGCCACCTGGCTTTTTCAACAAACGGTCGATCATGTCGCGCATGGTGTTATCATGTGATCAGCGGACCGACAGGATCATCGTCATGCAAAGCAGCGTCAGCCTTCAGCAGCACATTACATCGGCAAGAAGGCTGCACTACTGATCATCTTCTTGATGAAGCTGTCAGGCACCGATCAATACCTCGCCACTTTGGCCCTTACCATTTTTCCTGCCTGATCGGCTTCCAGCAGATAGACTCCTGCGGGAAGATGGAGATCGGAGATGTTGATTCGCCCGTTCGCATTCACTTTCCGCTGGTGAACGATCCGGCCATTAAGATCCTGTAAACGCACCGCTCCAATGTGATCATCACCGGCTTCGATCACCATGTTCCCCTCTTCCGTGAACCAGGCCTGGACCTGTCCTGCCTGCCTGAGCCGCTCCAGTTGGGTGGAGAGGGAGGCACACTCCTGAAGCTTGCCGCCTGTAGGAAGATCGCGGAATCATAGACCGCATCGCTGGCATCGGCCACGGCGATCTTCAACCGGTGACACCTGCCACGTTGTTGATCGTGGCACCGCTGATCGTGACCCCGGAACCCTGGAATATCCCCAAAACAAGGCCATCCACGGAGATAGCCGGATCCACCAACATTTGTGCATGTGAGGCAGCGGCTGCGAACGAGGCGACTAGGAAAGATAATGAACGGTCCATGGGTATGCTGTTCTAACACTTAAGACCACCAGTACCTGCTGTAAGTTGCCTGTGGTGCGATCTTGCGGCTGCTGATGCTTGTGATCTAGCCGCACGGCAGTTGCATAAAGAAAGGGCCGTCCCAACAGCGTGAGACGGCCTTACAATGGGTTCAGCAGATATTACTGCTTCATCCATTTGCTCATGCCATGACCCTCGATCCGCAGCATGTAGCTGCCAGCGCGTAGATGATGCACCTCGATCACATGACGATCCGAAGTGATCATGCCTTCGCTGATGCGACGTCCGGTGAGGTCATGGATGGTGTAATTGCTATTCGTTCCAATTTGTGGATCCACATGTAGCAGATCCGTAGCGGGGTTCGGCCAGAGGCCGAAGCCAGGTGCCTCTTTCATGCCCTGAACTTCTGTGGACAGGCTGCTCATCTTGATGACATACGTATCGCGGAAATCCACTACGGAAGCTTCCACTTCACTATCCGGTGAAGGATCCAGATCGACAGTGCCTTGGAAGGCGGAAGCCAGGAAGAAGTTGCCATTGGCATCGGCGGCCACACCATGATGCTCCAGGAAGTCGCTACCGCCGAACTGGCCAGCTGACATGAACTCTCCATCGGGGTCGAGCATCAGGTAGAACGCATCAAAAGGCTCGCCGGACTCCACCGTGAATTCGAGTTCCACATCATCAGAGGGATCGAAGTCCGCCGTGGCGGCGAAATAACCCGCAGCGACCACGTTGCCATCGGAGGTCACACGCACATCATAGGCCTGCTGGAAATCCATGCCATGCACTGCCTTTGCCCAAAGGATCCAGCCCTGCGGATCCACCTTCACCACAAA
>JAEZCB010000241.1 GCA_023412755.1 Bacteroidota bacterium | reverse complement strand
CCACTTGTGCGAGCGATAGCCCGTTGAAATGCGCCAGATCCTCCAGGGAACAGCCGAACAGTGTGCGGCGTAGCAGATGTTTCAATTCCGCCTCCCCGAAGGGACCGGTGTAGGGCGTCAATGGCATCCGCTGGCTCGTATATGCTGTATGACCACGAAAGTGGTGAAAAGTTCGATCGGGCCACTGGCATTTCACCAGCCATGATCAATAAGCTGGGATCACTGCACCGGGCGAGCGATCTTTCGGCCATGAAATTGATCTCCTTCAATGTGAATGGTATCCGTGCCTCTGCCAACAAAGGTCTTACAGCCTCCCTGGAGCGGATGAATGCCGATATCTATTGCTTCCAGGAAGTGAAGGCATCGGAACAACAGACCATCGAAGCGCTGCGCGATCTGCAGGAATACCACATCCATGTACATAGCGCGGAGAAGCCGGGCTACAGCGGCACCGCCATCCTCAGCCGTGAAATGCCCGTACGGGTGGACTATGGCCTGCATTGCGGTGAAGATCATCTCATGGAAGGCCGCGTGATCACCGCCACCTTCGCCGACCATATCGTGGTGAACGCTTACGTGCCCAACAGCGGATCGGACCTCAAGCGGCTATCATTCAAAAAGATGTGGTGCGAATTGATGGGCGAGCACCTCACCTCACTCGCACAGGGCCCGCGCCCGGTCATCTTCACCGGAGATCTCAACATCGCTCACCAGGAGATCGACATCGCGCGTCCGAAGGCCAACTACAACAAGACCGCCGGCTATACGCAGGTGGAGATCGACGCGTTCACCGCATGGCTCAATGCCGGCTTCGTCGATACCTTCCGTCATCTGCACCCCGATGAGGTCAAATACAGTTGGTGGAACCAGCGTTTCGGGGCACGCGCCAAGAACATCGGTTGGCGCATCGATTACGTATTGGTGAATAAAGACTTCATGCCAAAGGTGAAGGATGCCTTCATCCTCAACGAGATCATGGGCAGCGACCATTGTCCGGTAGGCATAGAATGGTGATGTGGAGATCCCCCGCTCCTTGGATGAGGGGTATTTTGGGCGTTACCCCATCGGTCGGTCCGCTGCCAGCGGCCCCACCGATGCGGTCGGGCCAACGTTCCAAGTCCGCACTCCTTCGTCGCTTGCGGGCTTTCCGCTCATGTCCCTAACGCAGGTCACGTTCGTGCCACATGCAACAAGTCACATCCTTTCATCCACATGAAGATCCAGCTGAAGCTCGAAGAACTCGCCCAATTCCTTGTCGCCCTCCATTTCATCTTCTTCAGCTATTCACCCTGGTGGGTGTTCCTGCTGCTGTTCATCGGTCCTGATATCGGCATGCTCGGTTATGCCGCAAGCCCGCGGATCGGTGCCATCACCTACAACATCTTCCATCACAAGGGCTTGGCGCTGGTGGTGGCCTTCACCGGCCATTTCCTCCTGCGCAGCGATCCCATGACACTTGCCGGCATCATCCTCTTCGGGCATGCCAGCATGGATCGCATATTCGGCTATGGCCTCAAGTTCCCGGATCATTTCAAGCACACGCACCTGGGCTGGATCGGTGGTGGAAGGGCCAACCCATAATTCACCACCTTTTCATCGTGCCTTCGGCACTGGCCGATTAGTTTCGTACGCAGATCAGCGTACAAATGAAGGTGTTGCTAGTGGAGGATGAGCCGAAGGTTTCAGCGTTCATCAGCCAGGGCTTGCGGGAAAGCGGTTACGAAGTGGATGTGGCCTATGATGGTGTGCTCGGCAAGCGGCTCGCCGCCCAGGGCGATCATGACCTGATCATCCTGGATGTGATCATGCCCGGCATGAATGGGCTGGAGTTATGCAAAGCCATCCGCAGCAACGGCGCCACCGTGCCCATTCTCATGCTCACCGCATTGGGCACAACGGAAGACAAGGTCACAGGTCTGGATTGCGGTGCTGATGACTACCTCGTGAAGCCTTTCGAGTTCAAGGAACTCATGGCCCGGCTTCGCTCACTCACCCGCCGATCACAAAGTCCGCGCGAGGATCGGCAGAAGCTCGTGTATGCGGATCTGGAACTGGATCTCGATCGCAAGGAAGCGGTGCGGCAGGGCAACCGCGTGGCACTTACCGCAAAGGAGTTCGCCCTGCTGGAATACCTTATGCGCAACGCAGGCCGCGTGCTTTCACGCGCACAGATCAGCGAGCATGTGTGGGACATCAATTTCGATACGGGCACCAATGTGGTGGATGTATATGTGAAGCTGCTTCGCAAAAAGGTGGATAAGGAATATGAGCCGAAGCTCATCCATACCCGTGTAGGCCTCGGTTACATCCTTACCTCTCCGGAATGACCATACGCAACAGGCTGGCGCTGCGATTCATGCTGCTGGCTTCGTTGATCATGGGAGTGGCCATGCTGGTGGTCTACTCCCTCTCCGCGCGCTACCGCATCGAAGAGTTCCAGGAACGGATACACGATCGCGGACGCAATGTGGCCATGTTGCTCCTGCAGGTGGATGAAGTGGACCAGCAGCTGCTGAACCGTATCGAACGCGATAGTCCGGCGCAGGTGCCAGGCGAAGCTGTCCGGATCTTCGATCGGCATGGAGCGGAGATCTTCTCACGCGGGGTATGGCGTCGCGCAGAGGCCGGTCCGGAGTTGCTGGAGAAGGTGCTCGCCAGCGATGGCATACTGGAAATGGATGACAGCGGAGAGACCATCGGCTTCATCTTCACCGATCGTGGGGAACGCTACATCGTGCTGGTGGCCGGGGAGGATCGC
>JAEZCB010000226.1 GCA_023412755.1 Bacteroidota bacterium | reverse complement strand
CAGCTGTACGGGGAGTTCAAGCACTTTTTCCCGAACGACCGGGTGGAGTATTTCGTGAGCTATTACGATTACTACCAGCACGAGGCGTACCTGCCGACGACGAACACGTACATCGAGAAGGACCTGTCCATCAACGACGAGATCGAGAAGCTGCGGTTGAGTGCGACGAGCGCGCTGCTGAGCGGCCGTAGGAATGTGATCGTGGTGGCAAGTGTGAGCTGCATCTACGGCATCGGCAACCCGGCGGAGTTCCACAAGAGCGTGGTGCACCTGCATAAGGGATACAAGGTGCCTCGCAACCGCATGCTGCATACGTTGGTGGAGGCGCTATACAGCCGCAAGGACATAGACCCGGCGCGCGGCAACTTCCGTGTGCGCGGAGATGTGGTGGAGGTGTATCTGGCGTACAACGATGAGGGCATCCGCATCCATTTCTGGGGCGATGAGATCGAACGGATCGAGCGTTTCGATCCTGCGGCCGCGGGCAAGACCATCGAGGCGGTGGACCGTATCTCGATCTACCCCGCGAACATCTTCGTGACCAGCCGCGACACTTTGAACAGCGCGGTGGAGGAGATCCATGCCGACATGGTGAAACAGGTGCAGTTCTTCAACGAGATCGGCAAGCACCTGGAGGCGAAACGGCTGGAGGAGCGCGTGATGTACGATCTCGAGATGATGCGCGAACTGGGCTACTGCAGCGGGATCGAGAACTACAGCCGCTATTTCGACAGGCGCCAGACGGGGCAACGGCCTTTCTGTCTGCTGGACTATTTCCCGGAAGATTTCCTGATGGTGATCGATGAGAGCCACGTGACGGTGAGCCAGATCAGTGCGATGTATGGCGGCGACCGTTCTCGTAAAAGGAATCTGGTGGAATACGGTTTCCGGTTGCCGAGCGCGATGGATAACCGTCCGCTGAAGTTCGAGGAGTTCGAGGACATGATCGGGCAGACGATCTTTGTGAGCGCCACCCCGGCGGACTTCGAACTGCAGCGCAGTGAGGGCGTGGTGGTGGAACAGGTGGTGCGGCCCACGGGCCTGCTGGATCCACCGATCGAGATCCGCCCGAGCAAGGACCAGATCGACGACCTTTTGTACGAGATCCGCAAGCGCGAGAAGCTGGAGGAGCGCGTCCTGGTGACAACGCTGACCAAGCGGATGGCCGAGGAACTCACCGACTTCCTTACCCGCAACGGCGTGAAATGCAAATACATCCACAGCGACGTGGAGACGCTCGAACGGATCGAGATCCTGCGTCAGCTACGATTGGGATTGTTCGATGTACTTGTGGGTGTGAACCTGCTTCGCGAAGGCCTTGATCTGCCCGAGGTGAGCCTTGTGGCGGTGCTGGATGCGGTCAAGGAAGGCTTCCTGCGCAGCAACCGGTCGTTGACACAGACCGCAGGGCGTGCCGCGCGGAACGTGAACGGGCTGGTGATCTTCTATGCCGACCAGATCACCGAGAGCATGCAAAAGACGATCGATGAGACCGATCGGCGCCGTGCCAAACAGCTTGCGTACAACGAAGAGAACGGCATAGTGCCTACGCAGATCAAGCGCGACCGTGCCGATGTGATGCGGCAGACCGCTGTGATCGACATCCACGACAAGGACGGCAAGCGCGCCTACGTGGAACCCGAGGAGCTGAGCCTGGCGGCCGATCCGGTGGTGCAGTACATGAGCGCCGATCAGCTGGACAAGAACCTGGAGATCCTGGAGGCGCAGATGCGCAAGGCGGCCAAGGAGATGGACTTCATCGCGGCGGCGCAGCTGCGTGATGAGCTTTTCGCCATGCGGAAGTTGAAGGAGGAACGGGAGAAGGTTTCCAAGTGATAGTTTTGTAGAACGGCCTGTCCCTGGCCCAACGTTCTGGATCAAAAAAAATGAGAATAGTCCACCCCACACTGCTGGCCTTCTTCTTCTGCTCAGGCACCGCGAATGCCCAGATCGCATTCGGAGGCCGGCCGTACTCCTTCACCCATACGCTGCAGCAGGCGCCGGTGGTAACCATGCCCGAGGTGGACGTGGCCGCGTTGGTGGCCGAGGATGAAGCACGGGAGGCATCCGGCATCAAGGGGCCATGGCGTTTTGGCTTCAACCATGCGGTGGATCTGGATCTGCAAAACAGCGGTGCCTGGGAGCAACTATCCAACGGCGACCGAATGTGGCGCCTAACACTGGAGTGCCCGGGCGCCTTGAGCATCAACCTTGAATTCCATGACTATGTGGTGCCCGAAGGTGGCCGCGTGTTCATCTTCAATGACGCCGGCGATCACCTTGGCGCTTTTACCGCTAAGAGTAACCCTGGTCACACAGAATTGGGCGTTACACAGATCGCCGGTGAAAGGATCACCATAGAATACCACGAGCCTGCTGACGTGGCCGGCGAAGGACAGTTGCGCATTGGGCAGGTAACGCATGGTTACCGCGATGTACTCGGGCAATTCCGCGATCTAGGTGATAGTGGCTCTTGCAATCGGAACGTGATCTGCCCACAGGGTGATCTCTGGCGCGATCAGATCCGATCGGTGGCACTCATCACCGTGGGCGGCAGCGCAATGTGCACCGGGCAGCTGATCAACAATTGCGAAGAGGATGGCACACCATACTTCCTGACCGCACGACACTGCATTTTTGGAAGTGTGAACTCATGGGTATTCCGCTTCAATTGGGATAGTCCACAATGTGCTCAAAACATGAATGGCCCCACGGGGCAGACCGTTTCAGGTGCAACTTTGAAGGTGCAGAATTCCGCCACCGATGTGGCCTTGCTGGAATTGAACTCGGTGCCACCTGCTGCTTATGATGTGTTCTATACCGGCTGGGACCGCAGCCCGTCCCCGCCGAGCAGCGTGGTAGGCATCCACCACCCCAGTGGCGATGTGAAAAAGATCTCCCATGAAGATCAAGCGGTAACGGCCACCACGCAAAGTGGCGGTACCAGCGGCAACCTCAATTACTGGAAAGTGGCCGCCTGGGATGATGGCACCACCGAAGGAGGGTCCAGCGGAAGTGGGCTTTGGTCCAACAATGGCCTGCTGATCGGCCAGCTTTGGGGCGGACAGGCCAGCTGCTCCTTCAATTTCAACGATTACTATGGGCGGTTCGATCTAAGCTATACCCATCTGGCCCCCTGGCTTGGGCAGTGCGGTGATCAATTGCAGGGATATCCGCTATCGGGCACTTCCGTGGTGGAAGAAAACAAGCCATTGGAAGGGTCGATCATTTTCCCCAATCCCACCACCGGTGAACTCACGATCACTCTT
>JAEZCB010000201.1 GCA_023412755.1 Bacteroidota bacterium | reverse complement strand
TCCATGTTCTTCTCCGCGCTCCAATCGGGGCGGGCAAGTTTGTGTGCGGCACTGAAACGCTCGCGGCGGGTGATGTGGACTACAGGCATGTTCTTTTAGGGCGCCGCAAAGATACCGGGTGTGGGGGAATGCGGGTGGGAACGGAAAGGCGCGAAGGGCGCAAAGGAGATCGGATATCGACAGCTCGATCGATTTTTGGGCGTGCCCCGGCCCAAAAGCGGCCGGGTCGGGCTATTCGCTATACGCTGATGTCTAACACGGTGACATCGGTCTGGCCACGCTCCAGCAAATGGTCCACTAAAAGACTATCACCACCACCTACATCGATCACGCGCGCATCCTTCGGTACCAGATATTCCTCAAAAAGATCGAGCGAGACCTTCGGCATGGCTTGGTACCAGCTCACATCCGTAGGTCCTTTTTGGAATATATCGTTTCCCAGTGCTGTTTTGGATCGAAGGCGTTCATGGTGCGTGATCGTGGAGGAAAGGTATCGTGGCCTGATCAATGGACCCTACCCAATGGACAAGGTTTGCTAAAGATCTCCAGCATTTTGCAGGTAGGCGGACTCATTCTTCAGCCTGATCGGTGCCAGACATCGTCCCGCTCTATTTCAAACCTAACACTATATCTGCGAAGTATCTCTTACGATCACTGAATGACTCGATCACCTGGAGCCCCGCTTCGCAGGCAAGTGCATTGACCTGCGGCATGTCGTACTTCTGGCTGGTCTCGGTGTGGATGGACTCCCATGCCCTGAACTCGAACGGTCGCGGTGCACCAGGGATCTTCACTTGTTGATCGGTCTTGCTCACCAGGTAGCTGAGCGCACGGCCATTCTCCGGATCGTACACAGGTGCATGCATGAACGCATCCACATCGAAGTTGGCCCCTAGTTCCCGGTTGATGCGGTGCAGGAGGTTAAGGTTGAATTCACGCGTGACACCTGCCCGATCATCGTACGCGCGAAGGATCACACGTGGGTCCTTCTTCAGATCAAGGCCGATCATCAGCCGGTCTCCACCTTGCATGCGGGCAGTGATCTTACGCAACAGTTGCACCGCCACATCATGGTCCATATTGCCGATGTTGGAGCCGAGGAATAGAAAGGTCCGATGGGTGCATTTGGTCACTCCGATCCGCTCCAATGCCGCATGGTATTCGCCTTGCAGGCCATCGATCTTCAAGGAAGGCAGCCGATATGACAACGTGTTCTTCAGCGATCCGATCGCATTCGCACTGATGTCGACCGGCCGATACAGCGGCTGCCGCCCATCGCTGATCCATTGTGCCAGCAACCGCGCGGTCTTGGATCCATCACCCGCGCCCAATTCGATCACTTCGAAATGTTCCGCATCACCTGCAAGAGCCTCGGCAATAGCACCACTGTACGTGCGGAGGATCTCGTCTTCGCAGCGGGTGAGGTAATAATCCGGTGATGCCATGATCCCCTGGAACAAGCGATCACCGGTTGCATCGTAGAAATAGCGCGACGATAACTTCTTCGGTGAGGCCGACAACCCCGAGATCACATGTTGCCTGAACTCTTTGTTCAGATCACTGGCAGTGGTTGATCTTGGCGTGGCACGGGCTATTCGTTGTTGGCCTATGGATGTATATCTCTGCATGCTATCTATACCCTGTTTCCATCTGAGTAACGATCACTCTTTCATGTTATTCCCTGCAAACCTGGCGCCATCACGAATGGTAGGGAATGATTTTACCAAATGACAGGTCAGCCGGCGGCTGGTGCATGATGCACACCATTGTTCCAACCTCTCGTGGATCATCTACCGTGGAGATCACAGGCACGATCGGATAGGGTGCCTCAGCCGTGAGCCAGACTCACAACTAACTTCGTCGCCCATGATAGTGGTCACTGGCGCCGCAGGTTTTATTGGCAGTTGTTTGATCGGCGAATTGCTGCGGGATGGTTGGGCGGATATCGTTGCGGTGGATGATTTCTCCCGCACCGACAAGGCGCCCAACCTGGAAGGGAAGAAGCTTACAGCCAAGATCGATCGGAAGGAATTCCTGCAGTGGCTGGCTAAGAACGAGAAGCTGGTGCAATTCATCTTCCACCTCGGCGCGCGCACCGATACCACCGAGTTCGATCGGAAGATCTTCGACGAGCTGAACGTGCAATACAGCAAGGATGTGTGGGAGCGCTGCGTGAAGTACGGGATCCCATTGGTGTACGCATCCTCCGGCGCTACGTACGGCGAAGGCGAACTCGGTTATTCCGATGATCACGAACTGCCCTTCAAATTGAAGCCACTAAATCCTTATGGCGAGAGCAAGAACGAGTTCGACAAGTGGGCATTGTCACAGGAAAGAAAGCCGTACTTCTGGGCCGGCCTGAAATTCTTCAATGTGTATGGGCCGAATGAATACCACAAAGGCCGCATGGCGAGCGTGGTGTTCCATGCGTTCAACCAGATACAGGCTGGTGGCCGCATGAAGCTGTTCCGCAGCCACCGGCCCGACTACAAGGATGGCGAACAGCTCCGCGATTTCGTGTATGTGAAGGATGTGTGCAGCGTGTGCCTGTTCCTGATGCAGCATCGCAAGAACAGCGGGATCTACAACCTGGGCAGTGGCATGGCGCGCACCTTCCTCGATCTGGCCCGATCAACGTTCGAAGCGCTGGGGAAACCGATGAAGATCGAGTTCATCGATACGCCGATCGACATCCGTGACAAGTACCAGTATTTCACCGAGGCGAAGATGGAGAAGCTGCGCTCGATCGGCTACCACAAGCCTTTCACTCCGCTCGAAGAAGGTGTGCGGGATTATATGAAGAACTACTTGCTTAAGACCGCCTACTGCTGAGGCTCCATCTCCTGGGCGAACGCGATCAAGGTGGCGCGAATGGCCTTCAACCGTGTGCGCACTTCATCCATGGGAGCGGCCGGTGTGAAGAGTGTCTGTTCCTTTTTCCGCAGCTGTTCCTTCGCACCGTTCAGAGTGAATCCCTCTTCCTTCACCAGGTGTTGGATCTTCTTGAGCTGCTCGATGTCTTTGCGCTCGAACAGCCTGTCGCCACGGTTGGTGCGCCTGGGCTTGAGGCCTCCGATCTCCTTCTCCCAATAGCGGATCAGGGATGTGTTGACACCCATTTCAGCGGCCACCTCACCAATGGTGAAGTAGAGTTTTTCCACTGGTCCTTCTTTGAGCGGCATTGGATGTAAATGTATCAATCCAAAGATTGCCCCGCATTTCGCGATATCTCCAGCATGAGGGCATATTCTTCCGGCGATAGATCGTTGAAGAAGAAGTTTACGGGGTCGATGGGTTCGCCCCCTTTGCGCACTTCGTAGTGCAGGTGCGGGCCAGCGCTCAAGCCTGAGTTGCCCACCAGTCCGATCACATCGCCACGTTTCACCTTCTGGCCCTTCTTCACTTCGATCTTGCTCAGGTGGGCGTATAGCGTTTCGTAATCGAACCCATGATCCAGTACCACGTGCATGCCGTATCCATTGGTGGCATAATCGGAGAATGTCACCCTGCCATCACCGGTGGCATAGACCGGTGTGCCCGGTTTCGCGGTGAAGTCCATGCCCGCATGGAATTTGTTGATCTTGTGGATCGGGTGTATCCGCCAGCCGAAGCCTCCGGCGGTCATGGTAAGATCCTCGTTCGGTATGGGTTGGATGGATGGTATGCAGGCGAGCATCTCTTGTTTCCGCAAAGCGAGGGAAGCCACCTCATCCAGCGACTTGGATTGTACCACGAGCTGCCTGGCCAATCGGTCCAATCGTTTGCGGGTATCCAGCACCAGGCCGCTGCTGGCGAAGGACCCAAGGTCGCGGTACCTGTTCACGCCACCGGACCCCGCCTGGCGCATGCTTTCGGGCAACGGGTCCGCCTCGAAGATCACGCGATAGATATTATCGTCCCTCCGGCGTACATCCGCGAGCACGGTCTCCAGATCGCCGATCTGCTTATTGAGCAGCTCGTATTGCACAAGCAACTGCTGGTTCTCCCTGCGTAATGCTGCCTCTTTCGGCGAATCCACGAACTGGTAGACCAGGAAGATCCCCAGAAGACCCACCACCACACCGGGTGTAAGCAACAGCACCAGGCGCCGCACCTTCTGCCAGGCGGAAAGGGTGATGCGCTCGAAGTTGAGCGTTTCCGGATTGAAGCGGTACTTCAGTTCGGCCATTGTGCGCTGTGAAGGTAACCAGCGGCCCTCAGATCAACATTCGCCTTCCCGCTCCACGCTTATTCCATTGCGGCGTGCATCGCAGGCATTGCCGTAGGTATTGCCATCGCAGCCGCACACCGGTGCGTATTCCATGGTGCATACATCATCCTTGTACTTTTCACGCATCCGCGGATCGGGACAGTCTCCATTCTTGCCGCAGGCTGCCAGCGCGAGCATCAAGAACGGCAGGGTCTTCAGGTATGTCATGTTGTTTCAATGATAGCCTATCAACGTGGGTTGTGTGAAATCGAAACCACGCAGGCCTGTATTGAAGTTGGTGAATGCGTTGTGCCGCCACAAAGCGCCGTTTTCCTCCGGTACGTAAGGGTAGAAACTCAAGGCCACTTCGAAGGTATTCATCAGCAGACGCTCATTCCGCACCAAAATGCCCAGCGTAAAGGAACTGTGTACACGGCCGGATAGAAGAGGCTCCTGCTCTTCGGTCAACATGCCGAAGCCGAGCAGGAATACGGGGGCGATGCGGAAGCCGATAAGGTCCCATGGTGCGTACGCCACGGTCTCCAGGTTCAGAATGGCCCTGTGTGTGCCATACAGTTGATGGCTTTGGAAACCGTACATCTGTTCCACGTTCAGGTGGAGCCGGCTGAAATCGGGCTTCCGGAAACCCATCACCATGCCTGCGCGCACGAATTGGCGGAGGTGCCAGCGGCCAAAGGAGATCAGATCGGTGAAGTAGGATATGCCACTGCGCAACGTACCATCGAATATGCCGCGCCGATCGAAGAAGGTGCCGTAACCGAGTTCATAACCGAAGTAACCGAATCCATCGTAATTACGCCCACGCGCCCATTCGGCACCCAGATAGGGCATATTGGCCAACCCTTCGCGCTTGCGCACGCCAGCCGTGAAACGTACCAACAGCCCTTCCGGCACATCTTCGGTGAGGCCGAAGCGGAAGAGGTATCGCTCCTTGTAGTATTGGCGCTGGCTGAGGCCCACACCTACCAGGAACACGGTCTCATCCCGGAAGGCGCCGAAAGGGTCAAGAACGGGGGAGAGGCGTGCATCATGCCGGGTGGCCATGAACCTTGCTCCAGCGACCAGGCTGCTCAATCTTCCGGATTCCTCATCATCCTTTTCCAGGGGTATGCCATGTGCAAGCCAGAGGTCCACATTCCGCGGTTCAAGCCGTTCGTACACTGGAGGTTCTTCTTCCCTGAGCCGGGCATCAGGAATGCGCAACCAGGTCTTGCTGGCCGCGAAACCGCCAGCCCAGCGTGCTAGAGGCGAGTAGA
>JAEZCB010000217.1 GCA_023412755.1 Bacteroidota bacterium | reverse complement strand
AGTATGCTCCCAGCGGCCGGTGGGCCATACGCGGCAGCTTCGGCACCGGTTATCGTGTGGTCAACATATTCACCGAGGACCATGCCGCCCTCACGGGCGCGCGCACAGTTGTGATCGAAGAGGACCTGCGGCCAGAGACATCGTGGAACGGTACGGTGAACGTGGTGCGCAAATGGATAGGCGAGAAGCGTTTCTTCGAGCTTGATGGAAGCCTCTTCCACACCCGTTTCGGCAACCGGATACTACCTGACTATGATACGGATCCAGACCTGATCATTTATCGCAACCTCGCCGGCCACGGCATCTCGCAAGGCGCAAGCTTGAATGCCGGCGCACGTTTCGGTGATGAACTGAAAATGCACGCTGGGGTCACCTATATGGAGGTTTACACCCAGGAGGCAGGGGTGCAGGAGCGGCAATACTTCGCGCCGGAGTGGCAGGGCGTGTTCAACGCAAGCTATCAATTGCGGCATGCGACCACCTTGGATCTCACAGGCCAATGGTATGGACCCATGCGTCTGCCCATTCTGCCCAATGATCATCGGCCGGAACATTCGCCCGCATACGTGTTGCTCAATCTGCAGCTGCGGCACCGTTTCGGAGCGCGTTGGGAGGTGTATGGTGGCATAAGGAATCTACTTGACTTCGTACCACGGGATCCGCTCATGCGGCCATGGGATCCGTTCGACCGGCATGTGGATGATCCGGCGACCAACCCGCATGGCCACACCTTCGATACCGCTTATATGTATGCCCCCTTGCAGGGACGCAGGGGTTTCTTTGGCGTACGGTGGACCTTGGAATGATCGAGCACAGGAACCGTCACGACAACGCTTGCGGTGAAGGACCTCCTGCCGGTCCGGTGCGATCTTCCGGCAGGGGCACATATTCCTTATCATCATTCGGCGGAAGCTGTATGCGCCCGGTCCTCCAATCCTCCTTCGCCTGTTCTATCCGTTCTTTACGCGAGGAAACGAAATTCCACCATATATACCTGTCGCCTACCGGTTCACCACCGAGCAACATCAAGGTGGAGGTGCCATGGGAGATGATCACAGGATCAGTACCCGCACCAAAGACCAGGAGCTGGCCCTGCCCGTATCGCCTACCCGCTACTTCGATCTCGCCCTTGGCAACGTACACTCCGCGCTCGCTGTGATCCCTGGGAGGACCGTAACGCGCCCCGTGCTGCAGGATCACATGAAGGTAGAACATGGGTGAGTGGGTGCGAACATCATTCTTCAGTCCATGCGCTTCTCCTGCAATAAGCCGCATCCACACCCCGGTATCGGTATGGATCGGGAGCCGTTCAGCGGAATAATTGGTGAAGGATGGATCGTTCTCCTCATCCTTCTCTGGCAGTGCCACCCACGTCTGTATCATCTCCAGCACACCTCCGGCCAGGACCGCGGGATCCTCGAATCGTTCGGAATGAGCGATACCGCGGCCTGCCGTCATCCAATTCACCTCCCCCGGTCTTATGATCTGTTCCACACCCAGACCATCTCGGTGGGTCACTTGCCCTCCGAACAAGTAGCTTACCGTGCTTAGGCCGATGTGCGGATGAGGAAGCACATCCATACTACTGGTGATCGGCGGCTGCAGGTCCACCGGTCCCGCATGGTCCATGAAGATGAATGGACCCACCATCCGCCGCTGGCGGAAGGGCAGGATGCGCTGTACATCCATGCCCGGACCTATGGATGCTCTACGTGAAGGGATGACCAGTTCCAGCATTGATCGAAGGTCGGCATCCCAAGCGGCCATTCATACACTCCTGACGCGAAAATGTTGATCGCCGTACCTGCCTCCGTATGGATATCTTGAACGGAAGATATGAACGAGAGCGCTGTGGGATCTTTGATGTCTGTTATGTAAGGTGTTGAGCATCAAGTGCGAAGCGGACCATCAATAGGTGCGTGTTGGTAACGGTGGAATGCGGCCGATGAAAGCGGGATGAAGGCGCGGGAATATTGCACCCATGTCAGCCGCCATTTTTGAAACACGTTGGAACAGGTTGCAGGACCTGCGTGCCATCGGTCATGAAGAATTGATGGATTTCGTTGGGCGCCATGCGAGCCTCGGACCATTGGTGCGCCTGGGTCTGCTTCGCCGCAAGGAGAGTGACACCGAGTTCCAGCGGTACAATGGATACGTGCCCACGCGCAAGGGTCTTAAGTTTTTGATACATGTGCCGGAGGAAGAGCTGATCCTGGTGCGGCCGGAGAAGAGTGCCAGTCTCTTCCTTGAATTGCAGAACGATCCGCTCCCCAAAGCCGCGTTCAAACCCACCTTCGCGGAACCGACCATGCAGCAGTTGGAGGCGGTGATGGATCAGAAAGCCAACGCCGGCCGCGATGTGTGGCGCGTACAGCGCGCGGAATACCTATGGAACGCGATCACCGATGGATACATGGATATCCGCATGTTCACCAAACGCCATGGAACAGGGGAGGGTGCTTTGTTGCGGCTTGGATTCTGCAAGCACCGTGTGCCCAAACCACATGAGCGGGCGCTGGAAATACAGGTCACCGATGAAGGCGCTCCCTACCTGGAGGAGGTGGTCAACTTTGGGTTGATGCTGGTGAGACCAGGGATGGAATTGCCTTTGTTCGAACGCTGCGAACCTGAGCGTTCCGAGTATTGGACAAGGTTGCCGTAGTAGCCTGGCCAACCCCGCTTCGTGCATGCCTGATGCCTGTTCAGGGAACGCATCATCATGCGCCTAACCATGGAACCAGGTGCCCGATCAGCATGCTTCTTGCTACTGGCCCTGATCGATCAGCGAACTTTGTTCCATGCTAGGGCACATTTTGATCTTGTTGGCGGCCATATCCCTGGGATGGTCCCAGGTACAGCCGCTCCCTTTCGAGTTGCAACGGCCGGACCGGTCCTATAAGCTCCCTCAGGAATTATTGGAGATCAGCGCTCTTACGGATGTGGATGAGCATACCATAGCTTGCCTGCATGATGAGGCAGCACAGCTTTATTTCATGGATCTGCGAAGCGGGCAGGTCGTGCGTGGATCGCAGTTCGCCGACCCGGGTGATATGGAAGGCCTCACACGCGTGGGCGACGAATATTTCGCGCTTCGGAGCGATGGACTGGTGTACCGGCTCGGGTTGAATGAGGACGAAGTGGTCGTGCGCGATACCTTCACCCTGCGGATACCGAACAGGAATATCGAAGGGCTTGGGTGGGATGAGCGGAACGGAGTGATCCTCATTTCGCCAAAGGATATACCCAAGGGAAAGCCCGAGGTGCGTGATAAAAGGAAGATCTTCTGCTACGATCCGCAAAGCAGGCGGATGTGCGACCGGCCAGCGCTTACACTTTCCCTCCGGCAAGTGGTGGACCAAGCGCGGCGCCTGGGCATGGAAATACCAACGAAGACCACGGACAAGGGCCGGGTGGTACCAGCCTTGAAAATGCGGTTCTCTTCGGTGGCCATAGATCCCTTTACCGATCATTTCTACCTATTGTCAGCTGCCGATCGCGTGCTTCTGGTGGTGGATCGCGAGGGTGGATTGGTAGCACTGGAGGTGCTGGATGAAAAGCTTTTCGCCAAGCCGGAAGGGATCACATTCCTTCCCTCAGGGGACATGCTCATTTCAAACGAAGGGAAAGGTTCTCCGCCGAACGTCCACCGCTTCGGCCGGAAAAAGCACTGAGACCTGCGACCGGCATCATCATTTCACACGACCTTACGGACGTGGTGGAAATTCCACGGCGTGGTCTGAACGGACATAGGCAGTAGGTGGGGAATTGTGCGGCTGACGCGAAGTCCGGCCTTTCGGCACGGCATCGGTATGGTGCGCTCTGCTTCTTATGGAAGAAATAGAGCTTTTCGAACAGGCGGATTTCCAGGTGCTCTTGCGAATGCTGGTAGCGGCCGGCATTGGGTTCCTTGTTGGCATGGAGCGGGAATTCGTGAGCCAGCGCGATCGTAAAAAGGGCCAGTTCGCCGGTGTTCGAACCTTCACACTCATTGCCCTGAGCGGATTCACAGCGGCCTACGTTGCCGCCGAGGTCTTTCCCTGGGTCTTTCTTGTGTCGCTCGCAGGGTTCATCGCCCTGGTCATCACAGCATACGCGCAGATGGCGCGGCATGGACATGCGGGCGGCACAAGCGAGATCTCCAATATCCTGGTGTTCCTGTTGGGGGCCATGGTATATGCCGACCATCTGCTGGTGGCCGTGGTGATCGCCGTGATGATGGTGTTGCTGCTTTCCTTCAAAGTATCGCTGCACCGCTTCATCGGCAGATTGCGGGAGCATGAGCTGCGCGCGATCATCCAGTTCGTAGTGATCAGTGCACTGGTATTGCCTTTCCTGCCAGACCGATCATTCGGGCCTTACGAGATCTGGAACCTGAAGGAGATCTGGTCCATGGTGATCCTGGTGTCGGGCGTAAGTCTGGTGGGTTACCTGCTTACCAAGGTGATGGGGGGCAAGGGCACGCTGATCACGGGCATGGTGGGCGGATTGGTCTCAAGCACTGCCGTTACGCTGAGTTTTTCCCAGAAAAGCAAAAAGGCCGAAGGCAGCGCAACGAGGGATCTGGCGATCAGCATACTCATGGCCAGCACGATCATGTTCCCGCGCCTGTTGTTGATCCTGTTCATCCTTGATATCACGCTGGCACAGCGGCTCCTGATCCCGATGCTTGCTCTCACAGTGGTCGGCGCAACGGCTTCGATCCTGCTCCATCGCCAGAATGGCCATTCCAGTGAAAGGCCTCCGCTCGCAAACCCGCTAAATTTCCAGACCGCCCTGAAGTTCGCCCTGGTCTTTGCCGGTGTGAAACTGCTGGTGGCATGGGCCGGTGATGAATTCGGAGAGGCGGGGACCTACGTGGCCAGCGCTCTATCCGGTCTCACGAGCATGGATGCCATCACCCTCAGCATGTCGCGCATCTCGAATACGCCCCGCATGCTGGAAATGGCGACGAATGCCATCATCATCGCGGCGGTGGCCAACACCATCATCAAGTACATCATCGCAACAGTGGTGGGGCATCCTGGTCTTAAGAAGGACCTGCTCCCCGGCTTCGCTGCGATCACGCTTGTGGGTATCGGTTGGTTCGTTGCCAGGCTTTGGTTCTGAGAAGACATGGCCAGATGCGGATCCGTACCTGTTGAAGTCACCTGCATGCCCCTTCGCACCTGGTCACTTGCCTCGTCCAGGGTTGAACCACTCGTGCCCTTCCTCAAAACGCTTCAAGGTCTCGGCGACCCGTTTGGCCCGTGTCTGCACGCTTTTGCCGCTGTTGATCCAATGGCAGATGCCACGCCTGCGGCCAATGGTGATGCGTTCCCAACCCGCCTTGAATTCCGGGATGAAATCGAGTGTTTCGGCCAGTTCTTCGGGAACGTCCAGTTCATCCTGATCGGGATTCTTCCAGATCACGGCCTTCACGGGGTCACCTTCACGCACCTTGAGCAATTTGCGCAAGGCACCGCTCAATGCGATCACATGGCAACCGCTCTTCGTGGGCATCAAAGCGCGGTCGATCTCCATACCGTTCAATTCCCCCTTGATCCGCACTGCCGCACGGGTGCCGAAAAGCTCCTGCACATCATGCGGGAACTCAATGAAGTACCAGGCCCCCTTCGCATCCGGACGGATCACTTTAGCGGTGAAGCGGAAGATCTGTGATCTCTCTGGACGAGGCATTCTGTTATCAATGAGCTCCAATGCTCAATATTCAAGGCGAACCAATGATCGAGCATTCCCGGCCATCAAAGGCATTTCACCTGACCATTGAAAATTGACCATTGAATATTGGATACTTGGGATTTTCCCTTTGCTCATCCGCCAGCCTTCTTCGCCTTGTATCCTTTTTCTGCAAGCCACCCCAGCACCTTGTCGCGGTGGTCGCCCTGCAACAGGATCACGCCGTCCTTTGTGTTGCCGCCCACACCGCATTTGCTTTTCAATGTCCGGCCCAGGTCTTCCAGATCGGCTTCTTTTCCAACAAAGCCGGCGATGCGAGTGACCTCCTTGTTGCCTTTTAGGCGGTCCAGGTGGATCTTCAGGTTCTGCTGTTGCGGCGGCAGGGTATCGTCCTCCTTGAAACCACCGTTGGTGCTGTAGACGAGTCCCCCGATCGGTGAAAGCGGTCGTTTCTTCATCGCTGGCCAAAGGTATTCAGCGGCCGAAGCTGTGCACGAGCGCGAGGTTGAGCACCAGCGACCGCGTTAGTCCGTCCGGGCAGGCCTCTCGTACGATCAGCGGCGATCCATAGGCTAGCAGGAAAGACCAGTGATCGTGCAGTTCGTATTGCGCATCCAGGGGTGAAGTTGAACGTGAGGCCTTCGGAACCTTCCACTTTCACGAATATTGGCGGAGGGTTCGGTGACATGCTTTCGCTACGTTCATCCCTACTGTCTAACAAAGCGGCCTCCAAAGATCTTTTCATCCGTGACCACTTGCAGGTGGCATCTGCCCAAGCATCGGCCTTGGGCATTCATCCTAACCCTGCCAGCACCTGGGCCGCCTTCAACTACAACATTCCAGGTAATTCAGCTACCTTGCAGTTGCGTATACGCAACGCACAAGGCAGCATGATACACTCGCTACAGGGCAGCGGCGAAGTTGGTCAGTTGATGTGGGACACGCGAGGCATTGCTCCGGGAGTGTACAGTGTGGAGCTACTCCGCGATGGCCGCATGGAGCGCACCGAGCGTCTGGTGATACAGCCCTAGATGAACCAGATAAAGCACATAGTTAGCACGATGGCCACCCTGGGGGTGGCCATTGTTGCTTGTGCCCAATGGACCTTCACCGTGGATCCCACCTTCCAGACACAGATCACACAGCAGAACGTGAATTCCCTGTTGCTGAATGAGGATGGCACATTGATCGCCTCCGGCAGGATGCGGTGGCCAGGGGAATGGTATGATAAAACGCTGGTGAGATTGCTGCCAGGCGGGCAGCGTGATGAAACATTCAACAATAGCGGGCTTGGTGGAAACAAGCTTATTCGCTGGGAGGATAGATTCTATGTGGGTACCAATGGGTTTCCCCGTCGAATTCTATCAACCGGCTACCAGGATCCCACTTTTTCTTCGCCAAACCTTTCTCCCTGCCGGTATTTCAATTCAGTGCAAGGGGGGGACTACCATCTGTATCCTGATGGCAGCGTGCTTATAAGTGGAAATCACCAATTGAATGATAGTATCAGGGGCTTCGTGGGCAGGCACCAGCTGATATGGCTGACCAGCACTGGGTGTTTGGATACCACACGCACACATCGCACTGGCGGCCAGTGCGCCGTCTATCGCTTCAAGGAACTGCCCAATGGCCAGCTCATCTGCAGCGGGCTTTGCGACCAATTCGATGGAGAGGATATCGATCGCATTTTCCGGGTGAATGCCGATGGGAGTGTGGATACCACGTTTCAGACAGGTGTCTACATTGGAGATGCTCAGGATTA
>JAEZCB010000136.1 GCA_023412755.1 Bacteroidota bacterium | reverse complement strand
CTTCCATTGGTCCCTTCTCTTCTAGCCGGGCCTCCACTTCCATTAGGGGGCCAAAAGTACCCTTGAAAACACATTGGAAACAAAACCACTTGTAAAATGTTTCCGCCGTTCATCATTATTGGCATTCAATTGATCTTGTGTGCCTGGCCAGAACCGTGACGACCGTATGAATCGTCGTTCCTGCCGGGGGGCTTCCTGAATACATTGGAGGGAAAATACCGATGTACAAGCAAGACCAGAGCAATGAGGACCGTGCATTGGCCGTTCCTGCATCATGGTACACAAACTCCCTACTTTGTTGCTGGTCCTGGCTGTAGGCGTTCTTGTGTTCTATGTGACACGCTGGTTCAATACTCCTGAGGAACCCGCCCAGGAGGAGGTATCGGCCACGGTTCTCCTGGAGCGGGTGCGGCCCGTTCTAAAGCTGATCACCGTGGAGGGTGATCTCAGCGAACTGTACCACCATAAGGATAGCTGGACCTACAACACCATGGTGGCGGGGCTGCCGGCATTCCAGAAACGGGCCATCCTGCGGGTGGATGCACGGGCAAGTGTTGGTTATGATCTGAATGCCCTGGCGGTATCGGCTAACGAGGAGACGCGCACCATTCTGTTGCAAATGCCAGCACGGCCCAAGGTATTGGCCTTGGACCACGAGGTGGACTATTACGATATCAGTGAGGGTATGTTCAACCATTTCTCACCACGTGAACTTTCCCAGGTGAGCGCCAAGGCCAAACAGATGGTGCTGGATAAAGTTCCACAAAGTGACCTTTTCGCGGAGGCTGAACGCCAACGGGACCTGGTGGTGGAATTAGTGCGTGGCATTGCCGCTAATGCCGGCTGGCGATTAGAGATAACGCCAGTACCCCAACGGCGCTTGGCTGGGGCCTCTTAGGGAGCCGCAACGAATTCCAACCGTGGTCCCGGAACCAGCCCCGTGGCTATCTCGACCTGGGCTGACTTCTTCCGCGACCGCCACGGACCCAGACCCACTAAAGCAGTCGCTGCATGCACCGTTGGTCCATTGATCGGTGGCATGGACCTGCATGAGCCGAAATGATCTCAACATTGATCTTGTCACTGGACCAGTGAGGCTCTTGTTCCATGTGTGATGTGTGCTGTACCTCGGGATGATCGCCGGTCAAGACCCAGCGCTGGTGCGGGCCGCAGCGCCACCGACTTGGGAAGCGGCCTTGATCGGATTAGCTTCGTGTACGATCATCTATTTCAGGTTATGCTTTTTGGAGAATGGATAGAAGAAAATTCCTTGTCCGTGCCGGGGGAGCTGCGGTGGGCCTGGGGCTGGCGGTGCCTGCAGTAATAACGTTGATCTCTCCGACACTGGATGGCGAAGACGGTCCGGTGTGGGCGAGGGTGGGATCACTCGATACGTTCCCCATCAATAGGACGACCGCGGCGTTGATCGAAGTGGAGCGCGATGATTGGTCGCCATCACTACGCAAACGGCTTCTGTATGTGCGGCGGAGATCTGAAGAAGAGTTCGTCGCTTTCTCACGCAACTGCACCGACCTCAGCTGTCCTGTGGAGTGGGATGCCGGCAGCAACACCTTCCTCTGTCCCTGCCACGGGGGCATCTTCGATCGCGAAGGTGTGCCCATGGCCGGGCCGCCCAACAAACCGCTCTTCCGCTATGCGTACCGCATACAGGATGGTCATCTCGAAGTGGATCTGAATTCTGTTCCGCCCATTGCATGAGGAGCATTGCGGGAATGAAGAAATGGTTCGCCGATCGCTTCGGCGCGGGACCGATCTGGCGTAATGTGCTCTACCGGCGTGTGCCGAAAACACCCTGGTATTTTGGCGATGGCAGTACGCTCACACTCCTCTTCGTGGTGCAGGTGATCACCGGCGCGTTGATGGGCATGACCTATTCGCCATCGATCGACGGAGCGTATGAAAGTGTGGTCTACATCACCACCGCGCAAGTGCTCGGCTGGTTCATCCGCGGGCTGCATTACTGGAGCGCTGGATCGATGGTTGTGATGCTCCTCTTTCACTTCTTCCGGCAGATATTGCTGGCCGGTTACAAGGCGCCGCGCGAAGGCACCTGGCTGATCGGCGTGCTCCTCTTCTTCGGAGTGATCTTCATGGCATTCACCGGCTACGTGCTGCGTTGGGACGAACGCGGGATCACGGCGATCAAGGTGGCCATGCACATGTTCTACAATACGCCACTGATCGGTGAATGGCTGGTGGAATTGATCCAGGGTGGAAGAGAAGTAGGGCCACTGACGCTTACGCGGATCTATGGTCTGCATGTGGTGGTGGTGCCGCTGATCCTTTCAGCGTTGATCGGTTATCACATCTATCTGGTGATCCACCATGGCACTGTTTCGGTGACCGAGCAAAAGAAGGATGTGGAGACGGCCGATGAGCAACGGCGGGTATACGAGAAGGATGCACATTCCGAGAAACATGGCGAAGTGTTCCATCCGGAGACCACACGCGATTCCGGGATCATGGCCATATCGTTCGTTGCGCTGGCCATGATCCTTACCGTGGTGCTGGGCCCCGGAAAGCTGATGCCCGAGGCGAACCTGCATGAGCGATCGTTCCCGATGGAGGAATGGTGGTTCTGGTGGTACAGTTCCTTGATCGCGCTGTTGCCGGAATCGATCGCACCGGGCTTCGTGGTGATCTTTCCGCTGGTGCTCTTCTTTGGCATGGTGCTCCTGCCGTTCATCGATCGCAGCTCGAAACGCGGCACACGGCCCTGGGC
>JAEZCB010000067.1 GCA_023412755.1 Bacteroidota bacterium | reverse complement strand
AGCCAGCCCTGATCGCCCAATGCTTCATAGAAGGCGAGGTTGAGTTTATAGGCCACTGCCAGATCATGCGTTACCTGTACGATCGCCTCGTTGAATGCCCGGATGGGATGGCTCTCATCTCGAAAGTGTTCCGGGATGAGATCCACTTCCGTATCCAGACCCACGCAGAGCATGCTGCGCTTCTTCCGAATGATCTCGACTAGTTTCTCTCTGGTCATATGGGACAAAGTTCACATGGCCCGATACATCTTCAGATCCCAGCTTCTGCCTTCAATTTTTCGGTCCGCTCGGCAAGTTGTAAAGCATCCATCACTTCCTGAAGGTCGCCTCCCAATACTTCGGACAGGTTATGTACCGTAAGCTCGATACGGTGATCGGTGACCCGGCTTTGAGGAAAGTTGTAGGTACGGATCTTGGCACTGCGATCGCCGCTGCTCACCTGACTCTTGCGCTGTGCCGCCACCGCCGATTCCTGCTCCCGCACCTTATCCTCGTATAGCTTGGTGCGCAGCATCTGCATGGCCTTCATTCGGTTCCCGAGCTGGCTTCGTTCGGTCTGGCACATCACAACGATGCCGGTGGGTATGTGCAGTAGCCGCACTTTTGTTTCCACCTTGTTCACGTTCTGGCCTCCGGCACCACCACTGCGTGCGGTCTCCATCTTCACATCACTTTCCTTCAGGTCCACATCCGTTTCCTCCGCTTCAGGCAATACGTTCACCGTGGCCGCACTGGTGTGTATGCGCCCGCTGGCCTCTGTTGCGGGCACGCGTTGCACCCGATGTACACCAGCCTCGAATTTCAAAACCCCGTACGCACCATCGCCGATCACATTGAAGATCACCTCTTTATAACCTCCGGCGGTCCCTTCGCTCACATCCACCACCTCGATGCGCCAGCCTCTGTTCTCACAATAGCGGGTGTACATGCGGAAAAGATCCCCGGCGAAGAGGCTGGCCTCGTCTCCTCCGGTGCCTGCACGCACTTCCACCACACAATTGCGCGAGTCGTTGGGATCCTTGGGTACCAGCATCAGGCGCACCTCTTCCTCCATGGCGTCGATGGCCTCACGCAGCGAATCGCGTTCGGTCCGTGCCATTTCCTGCATCTCCGGATCCTTTTCCGTGCGGAGCAGTTCTTCCGCTCCGGAGAGGTCCTCATGTAGTTTCCTGAACCGATGGAAGGCCTGGTCCACGGGCTCCAGATCGCGGTAGCTGCGATTCAATTCCACGAATTTCTTCTGATCGGCGATCACACTTGGGTCGGCCAATTGTTTCCCGATCTCCTCCCGGCGATCATGGATCGACGATAATTTCCGCAGCAGTTCGCTCATCTCAGTATCTGAACTCGCCGTTCTCCGTGATCAACACCACCTCTTTCTTCTCCGCTGCCTCCACTCGGCCTATGATCTTCGCATCCACCTGGAAGCCATTGGCTATGCCGATGATCTCCGGCGCACGGTGTTCGGGCACATAGAATTCCAACCGGTGCCCCATGTTGAAGACCTTGTACATCTCCTGCCATTCCGTGCCACTCATGCGTTGAATGGTGCGGAACAGCGGCGGCACAGGGAACATGGCATCCTTGATCACCCGAAGGTCTTCAATGAAGTGGAGCACTTTGGTCTGTGCACCACCACTGCAGTGTACCATGCCGTGCACTTCCGCGCGCATGAGGTCCAGTATCCGGCATACAATGGGGGCATAGGTGCGTGTAGGCGAAAGCACCGCGCGGCCCATGTCCAATGGCGAGTCCTCCAATGGGTCGGTGAGCCGGGCGGTCCCGGAATAGACCAGATGTTCGGGAACTCCTTGATCATAGGTCTCCGGATACTTGTCCGCCAATTCCTTCTGGAACACGTCATGCCGGGCACTGGTAAGTCCGTTGCTGCCCATGCCTGCATTGTGGCCTTCCTCATAGCTTGCCTGGCCATCGCTGGCTAATGCAACGATAACATCACCCGCCTGGATGTGGCCATTGTCAATGACGTCCGAACGCCGCATCCTGCACGTTACGGTGCTATCCACGATCACGGTGCGCACCAGATCGCCTACATCCGCTGTTTCTCCACCGGTGGAATGGATGCCGATGCCGTGATCCCGCATGCGCTGCAGGAACATCTCAGTGCCTTCGATGATCGCGGCGATGACCTCGCCGGGGATCAGACGTTTGTTACGGCCTATCGTACTGCTGAGCAGAATGCCATCGGTGGCACCAACACACAGCAGATCATCGAGATTCATCACCACAGCATCCTGTGCGATGCCGTGCCAGACGCTGATGTCCCCGGTCTCCTTCCAATAGGCGTAGGCAAGGGAAGATTTGGTGCCCGCGCCATCCGCATGCATCACCACACAATGCTCATCGCTTCCGGTGAGCAGATCGGGTACGATCTTACAGAACGCCTTGGGGAAAAGCCCTTTGTCCAGGGAAGCGATGGCCTTATGCACATCCTCCTTGGAGGCGGAAACGCCGCGTTGCTCGTAACGTGTGGTGGTCATGTATTCGGGTACAAAAAAAGCATCCCGCGCGGTGGCGGGATGCTTTCGATGCGGTATTCGCTCTAATTGCTTTGTGTTCCGTTGCCGTTCCCGTTCTCCTTGGGAACATAATCTGAGCTGATCACGCGGAATACGGTACGCCGGTTCTGCTGGTGCGCGGCCTCCTGTTCCTCCTTGGTCTTCATCGCGGCGATCTGCTTGTCGCTGATACGGGGACGTGATTCGCCATAACCCTTGGGCACCATCCGTGCAGGATCGATGCCCTTGGTCACAAGGTAATTCACCACGCTTTGGGCACGGTTCTGAGAGAGGACCATGTTGCGTTGCTCCGAATCCCGGGTATCGGTGTGTGCGGCAAGTTCGATAACGATGGTAGGGTTATCCACCAGCACGCGATAGAGGAACTCCAGCGAGTCCTTGCCTGCCTCGGTCAAAGTCCATTTTCCGGTCTCGTACTGCACCTCCGGCATACGGATATCCTCCACGCGGTCGAAGGGTTGGAGGAAGTATTCCTTCACGAAAGTGGTGCTTTCATCAAGCCCAACAGTGGTCACCTGATCCTTCACCACCAGGAATCCATCCATTTCAGCAAGGATGCTATAGGTGGTGTTTTCCTTGATGAAGCGGTCCTTCCCATCCTCCACGAACTGGAAGTTGCCGGCATCATCCGTAAGGGTGCTGAAGTTGCTGCCATCGGTACCTACCACGGTCACTCGTGCACCGGAGATCGGGGTGTTGGATAGCTTGTCGAACACCACACCCTGCATGGAGTAGACAAGTTCCGGCATATAGAATCGCCAGATGTCATCCTGGCCCTTTCCACCTGGACGATTGCTGGTGAAGAAACCACGGTCATTCTCACCATCGAATACGATCCCAAAATCATCGTGCGCGCTGTTGATCGGTGCCTTCAAGTTCTCCACACCGCCCCAGGCATTTTCGCCTGAAGAAGGGGCCATGAAAATATCCATGCCGCCCATGCCCGCATGCCCCTTGGTGGCAAAGAACAAGGTACCGTCCTGGCGGATATGCGGGAACAACTCGTCCTTGTTGGTATTGACCTCGGCACCCAGGTTCGTCGGCTGGCCCACCGGCATGCCTTGATCGTTGAGCTTCACATAATAGAGGTCTTTCCCGCCCTTGTGGCCGCTGCCCGCGACATTGCTGGAGAAGACAAGTGTCTTGTTGTCCGGGGATAGAGCCGGATGGCCCACCGATGTGGTGTCATCCTTTCCGGCATTGGGCTTTAAGGCGAGCATTATCGGCTCGGAATAATTGTTCCCCACCTTCTTGCTCATGTAAATGTCGCACCCGAACTTCTTCTTCTTCTCCATGGGGCAACGTGTGAAATACATGATACTGCGATCGCTGTTGAAGCAGGGAGCACCATCATTACCGGTACCATTGATGTTTGGCGGTAGTTTCACAGGCTCGCTCCACTTGCCGAGGCGGTCTCGGGTGCTGGTGAAAAGATCGCTGAAGTTCTCGCCAAGGATCTGATCGGTCTCCGTGCCCGTGGAGGCCTGACGGGTGCTGGTGAAGACGACCGACTGGTTGTTCTTGTCCGCGAAGGCGGGTGTGAAATCATACTGAGGCGTGTTGAGCAACACCTCGGGATCCACGGAATAGCGGGTGGGATCATCCTGCCACTTCATCGCCATTTCAGCCGCAGCGATACCGGCATCGGCACGTGCATCATTCGGCTTCTTCTCCTTGTAGCGGTTGTAGGCCGTGATGGCATCCTTGTATTTGCCCTGCTGCTTCAGCGACTCGCCGATGTAATAATATGTGATAGGATCGGAGTACTGGGCTTTATTGGCCTTTTCGTACCAGACCTCGGCCTGCTCGGCATCGCCCAGGGCACGGTAACTCTCGGCCACCTTGAAGATAAGCTCGGCCTTGCGGCTGGCCTGTTTTTCCTGTGTGTAGGCCTTCTTGTACAGCTCTACAGCGTTGTAGTAAAAGCCATTTTCGTAGGCTTTGTCAGCCTCTTCGGCCACTTTTCCCTGACCGAGAGCGACCGTGGAACAAAGCAGGCCAAAGGCGAGCGTGGCCATGAACTTCCTTGTGATCATCTGTTGCGGATGAATGTTGTCCTGTGATACAGGTGCCGGGCGAAGATAAGGATCCTTCCCAATTGCGGGTAGCCTGTTCTTCCGAGGGGAAGATAAGGCCTCCTTAAGTCCGGCAACTTAATGGTTCAACGTGTGAATAGCAGTTCTCGCATCTTGGGCAATGGCCAAAGCTCGTCGTCCACCAGCAGTTCGAGCTTGTCGGCATGGTAGCGGATCCTCTCCAGATAAGGCCGTACCTTATCACAGTATGCGACAGCCTTTTCGCGAACGTCGGCGATCTTATTGGCCTTCTTGCGCTCCTCGATCATCTCGTCCACCAGGGTCTTCACCTGGGCGATGTGCTCACTTATCTCTTCGATCAGCTTGGTGGGCGTGGCGGTGGCGTGGGTTGCCTTCTCTGGCGAAAGCACCTCCCTCAACCCGCGCACATTCTCGATCAGTCGGTTCTGGTAGGCGATCGCGGTGGGTATGATATGGTTCTGTGATAGATCGCCCGCCACGCGGCTCTCGATCTGGATCTTGAGCATGTAGCTGTGGAGTTCGATCTCATGCCGTGCCTCCACCTCCACCTTGCTCAACACGCCCATTTCCGCGAAGAGCGAGATGGTCTCTTTGCGCAACCAGACATCCAGCGCACGCGGAGTATCCTTTATGTTGCTGAGACCACGACGTTCGGCGTCCTTCACCCAATCATCGGAATAGCCATTCCCTTCGAATCGAATGGCCTTGCTGCTGGCGATGAGATCCCGCAATACCCGCAAAATGGCTTCATCCTTCTTGGTGCCTTTATCGATGAGTGAATCCACATTCTTCTTGAAGGTCTTGAGCTGCCTGGCCACAATGGTGTTGAGCACGGTCATCGGACCGGCACAATTGGCACTGCTGCCAACCGCCCGGAATTCGAATTTGTTACCTGTGAATGCAAATGGGCTTGTCCGGTTCCTATCGGTATTGTCCAGCATCACGGCCGGGATCCTTCCGATATCCAGCTTCAGTTCGGTCTTCAGCTCCGGACTCATCTTGCTCTTCACATTCTTCTCCAACTCGTCCAACAACTTGCTTAGATGTTCGCCGATGAACGCGGAAATGATGGCAGGTGGAGCCTCATTCGCGCCAAGCCTGTGGTCGTTACCAGCACTTGCGATGGCCGCACGGAGCACATCCGCATGCTCATGGATGGCTGCGATGGTGTTCACGAAGAAGGTGAGGAACTGGAGATTCTCCTTTGGCGTCTTCGCGGGCTTCAACAGATTCTTGCCTGTATTGGTGGCAAGGCTCCAGTTGTTGTGCTTGCCACTGCCATTCACTCCGGCATACGGTTTCTCATGGAGCAATACACGGAAATCATGCTTCTGTGCGGTCTTTTCCATGATGTCCATGAGCAGCACATTGTGGTCCACCGCCAGATTCATCTCCTCGAACACCGGTGCGCATTCGAACTGGTTGGGCGCCACCTCGTTGTGCCTGGTCTTCACTGGAATGCCAAGCATGAGTGACTCTGTTTCGAAATCACGCATGAAGGCACGCACCCGATCGGGAATGCTGCCGAAATAATGGTCTTCCAACTGTTGTCCTTTCGCAGGCAGATGACCGAACAGTGCCCTGCCACACATCATAATGTCCGGCCGGGCATGATACAAGGCCTTGTCGATGAGGAAATACTCCTGCTCCCAACCGAGCGTGCTGGTCACCTTGGTAACGTCCCTGTCGAAATACTGGCACACGGCCGTTGCCACTTCATCTATGGCACGGATCGAGCGGAGCAGCGGCATCTTGTAATCCAGCGCTTCACCGGTGTAACTGATGAAGATCGTGGGTATGCAGAGTGTGCGGCCGATAACGAAGGCTGGACTGCTGGGATCCCAAGCCGTATAGCCACGTGCCTCGAATGTATTGCGGATGCCACCACTGGGAAAACTGCTCGCATCGGGCTCCTGCTGTACCAGCATGCTGCCATCGAAGCGTTCTATGCTGCGGCCCCCTCCGATGGGTTCGAAAAATGCATCGTGTTTTTCAGCACTGAGACCCGTGAGCGGCTGGAACCAATGGGTGTAGTGCGTGGCACCCTTGGTGGATGCCCACTCCTTCATGCCACTGGCCACCTGATCGGCGAGCTTGCGTTCGATACGCTCGCCATGCTGGACCGCCTGCCTTACCGCAAGCCACGCCTCTTCGGTGAGGAACATGCGCATGGCATCCTCATTGAAAACATGCTCGGCGAAGTATTCGGAGATCTTCTGAGCGGGCGGATCAGAGAATTTTGGTTGCCGATCCAGCACATCTAGCAACGCCTTGCTGCGCATTTGGGGGGTGGCCATGGAATTTTCGTGTGATTCTGGGCACAAAGCTATCCGAAAAGGGGGGGACACTCTGAAATTTCAGGTGATATTTCTTTGAACACCCTGTTGGATCATAGGGGTACATAGGAAGATCTGCTTTTCTACGGAACAGGGGGTGGCCAAGGTGCACTTGCACCAATAGCGTATGATCGGCAAGCTGATGGAGAAATGATGGACCTGGGATCAGCCCCGCTGGACCACCAGATACATGTAGATCACGTAGAATGCGAAGAGGACACCTCCCTGCAAGCGGCCCATTCGGCGCCGCCGAGGCATGAGTGGCAACAGAAGCAGTGCCACCAATAACATGGCCCCAAGATCCGGAAGGAATATGCTGTGATCGATGCTGATGGGATGGATCACTGAAGTGACCCCGATAATGCCGAGCTGGTTGAAGATGTTGCTGCCGATGAGATTGCCCAATGAGATATCGGGCTGCCTCCGGAAAGCCGCCATCAAGGAAGTGATGAGCTCAGGGAGAGAGGTTCCAACCGCAACGATGGTAAGGCCTATCAGGCGGTCACTTACGCCGAAGGAGCGTGCTAGGCCGACGGACCCTTCCACGAACTGATCGGCTCCTACTCCCAGAATGGCGACACCGAGTATGAGGTATATGAGCGAGCGCCAAAGTGGTACGGCAGCCACCGGTGGAATGGCACCCTCGGGGCGTTTGGACCGGCGCGAAGCCCGGATCAAACCGACCACATATGCGCATAGTAGCAGCAGGAATCCCCCACCCTCGAGCCGGCTGATGACATCATCCCAAAGCATAGCCACGAATGCCAGTGATACCACCATCATGACAGGCCAATGGATTCGGCGTGCATCCCTATCCACCTCGATCGGGAAGACCAACAGGCTCGCACCCAATACCAGGCTGATATTCGCCACATTGGAACCAACGACGTTACCTATGGCCAAGGCCGGGCTCCCCCTCAACGCTGCCAAGAGGCTTACCAACAATTCCGGCACGGAGGTACCCAGGGAAACGACGGTCAATCCTACAACGAGTGGAGAAATGCGTGCACGCAGCGCCAACTCCACCGCACCGCGGATCATCAGTTCAGCCCCCAGGATCAGTGCACCCAATCCCACCAACGTCACCAGCGCATCCATGATCACCTTGTTCCGGGATCTGGGGGGGGCGCAGGTCGCGGTGGCTCGGAGGCTGGTGGCTCCTGCTGCTGGAATGTCTTCCGCTGCTCCTCTACGGTCCGTCTCACATCATGTACGTTGCGGTTGATCTCACGCTGTACCTCATTGCTGGCATCGCGCATCTGCCTCATCGCACGGCCCATTGTGCGGGCCATATCGGGGATGCCTTTGGAACCGAAGAACAGCAAAATGAAAAGTAACACGACCATCAACTCACCCCCGCTGATGTCGAACAATAATGGTATCGCCATGAGAAGGTCAAAAGTATGAACCATGCCCGCGTTCTTCCTAGACCGCGTGCTGTACAGCTGGAGATGTGGCCTGTTGACCGATGGCGTGGTATGCTGCCTCTCGCGGTTCATTAGTTTCGCGGCCCATGCGTAAGGATCCGATCGACCGGCTGCTGCGACCGGTGGACAGTTTCATACACGATCAGGCCTCTGCAGGTCTTGTTCTGTTCATCTCCACGGCGATCGCCCTGTTCCTGGCGAATTCTCCCTGGCGGGATGCCTATCATGCATTCTGGACGAACACCGTTGCGCTCAAGGTAGGTGCCTTCCACCTGGAGAAGGACCTTACCCACCTGATCAACGATGGCCTTATGGCCATGTTCTTCTTTGTGGTGGCGCTGGAATTGAAGCGCGAATTCGTGGGCGGTGAATTTTCCGATCTGCGAAATGCCCTTCTGCCCATCGGGGCTTCCATAGGCGGAATGGTATTGCCGGCGCTGATCTTTCTCTGGGTTGTGGGTCCTTCCAGTCCGGAGGCATCCGGCTGGGGCATACCCATGGGCACCGATACGGCCTTCGTGCTGGGCCTGCTCGCATTGCTGGGCAAACGCGTACCCGCAGCGATCAAGGTGTTCTTCATTTCCACGGCCGTTACGGATGACATCGGGGCGGTCTCGGTGATCGCCCTGTTCTATACGTCTGACATTTCGGCCATGAACCTGGTGCTCGGTGCGGTGTTCCTTGTAACGCTGATCATCATGAACATACTGGGTGTGCGCAGTGTACTGGCATATGGACTGATCGGCATCGGTGGGCTCTGGCTGGCCTTCCTTCTGAGCGGTGTGCATGCCACTGTAGCCGGGGTTCTGGCGGCCCTGTGCATACCAGCACGCACAAAGATGCACGAAGCCACCTACTCCATTCGGTTGCGCGAGCTGGCGGACAAGTTCGCGGCGATGACAAGCGCCCCCAGGAACATATTGAACAGCGAACAGCTATATGTGATCCGCAAGGTGAAGCGCTTCAGTGCCTATGCGGAAACACCGTTGCAGCGCCTTGAGCAGGGGCTGCACCCATGGGTGGCCTTCGGGGTGCTGCCCCTGTTCGCCCTTGCCAATGCGGGGATCGAACTGCCCTCATCGCTGGATGGGCTGTTCGACAGCCGGGTGACCCTGGGTATTTTCCTTGGCCTGTTGATCGGAAAACCCGTGGGTCTCATGTTCATGAGCTGGCTCTTCGTACGCCTGCGGCTCGGCAGGCTGGCGGCGGGTGTAAGCTGGGGGCAGATGTTCGCCATATCGATCCTCTCCGGCCTGGGATTCACCATGGCCGTGTTCATCAATGAACTCGCCTTCGCCGATGCGCATGTTCGCGAACAGGGCAAGCTGGGGATCCTTTTCGCATCGGTGGTGGCGGGTGTGGTTGGGGTCTTGTTGTTCCGCCTGTTATCCCGCAGGGCCGCTACCCATGCCGGCGGTGAGAATGCACCTTTGGTCTGAGACGCGGAACCTGAACCTGACGAATGACCAACTGGGACCATTTCCTCGAGCAATTCCATCTGCCGCTGAGTAATCCGGTACTGGTCTTCTCCCTTATTCTGTTCATCATCCTGCTGGCGCCCATCGTGCTGCGCAGGCTGAACATACCGGGCATCATTGTTCTGATCGTTTCGGGTATCATCATTGGCCCGTACGGCTTCAATTTCCTGGAGCGCAATTCGGCCACGCAATTGTTCTCCACCATAGGGCTGTTGTACATCATGTTCATAGCCGGTCTGGAATTGGACCTCAACGAATTCAAGGCCCATCGTAACAGGAGTCTGCTCTTCGGCCTGTTCACCTTCATCTTGCCTCTTGGGATCGGTTACCCCATCTGCCATTACGTGCTGGGATACGAGGTGAATGCGAGCCTGCTCACGGCCAGCATGTTCGCCACCCATACGCTGGTGGCCTATCCGATCGTGAGCCGGCTGGGCATCGCGAAGAACCAGGCGGTGGCCATAACCGTTGGCGGCACCATACTCACCGATACGGCCGTGCTGATCATGCTTGCGGTGACCATGGGCAACCACCGGGGCGATCTGGACAACACCTTCTGGATAACCCTTGGCACTTCACTGGCGATCTTCTCTTTGATCATGTTCGTGATCGTTCCCCGTATCGCCGAATGGTTCTTCCGGAAGCTGCAGAGCGAGAAGCATTCGCACTTCATCTTCGTGCTCTCCGTGGTCTTCTTCGCAGCGTTCCTTGCGGAAGCGGCGGGAGTTGAACCGATCATAGGTGCTTTCGTGGCCGGTCTGGCGCTCAACAAGCTCATACCCCATTCCTCGGCGCTCATGAACCGGATCGAATTCATCGGCAATTCGCTTTTCATCCCGTTCTTTCTCATCAGCGTGGGCATGGTGGTGGATATGAGGGTGATCCTCAAAGGCACTGGTGCCATGATCGTGGCCGTGGTGCTCACTACGGTGGCCATCTTCAGCAAATGGATCGCGGCATGGCTCACACAGAAAGTCTTCAGGTATTCGGCCGCCCAAGGGCAGTTGATCTTCGGCCTCAGCAGCTCCCATGCCGCAGCCACCCTGGCGGTGATCCTGGTGGGCTACAACGCCGGTATCCTGGATGAGAACATCCTGAATGGTACCATCATCCTGATCCTGGTGACCTGTGTCGTGGCCTCATTCGTTACCGAAAAGGCCGGGAGGCAGGTGGTGGTGGAATCAGAAGCCCAGGAGGAGACCACCACCGACCAGTTGGAGCAGAACAGTGAATTGATCCTGCTGCCCGCTCTGGACATGAGCAGCATTGAAGGCAGGCTGGAACTGGCCTCCTTCATCAAGGACAAGGCAAGTGTGAATCCGATCACCGTAGCCTCGGTGGTCTCCAATGATCGGGAGGCGGAACGCAACATCCTGCTGGCCCGCAAAAAGCTGGAGGGGCTCATAAAACAAGCCTCAGCCACGGAGACCAAGGTGAATGTGGTGTCCACCATAGATCACAACCCCGCCAGTGGCATCGGGCGTATATCGCGGGAGCTGATGGCCGATCTGGTGTTGATCGGCTGGCCATCGCATGCGGGTCTGGTGGACAGATTCATCGGGGAAAGGCTGGAGACCATTCTTGAGAGCACGGACCGCACCATATTCACCTGCCACCTTTCCCGTCCACTTGCACTGCATAAGCGCATCTTCATGGTGGTGCCGCCACTGGCCGAATACGAAAAAGGTTTCGAACTTTGGGTAAGGAAGATCGGACGGCTGGCACAGGAACTTTCCATACGGATGGTGGTGTACGCCTCACAAGCCACGGATGCTGCCATGAAGACCGTGCTGGAGCGGGCGAAAGTGAACACTCCGGTCTCCTTTCAGGAATTCCAGGATTGGGAGGATATGCTGGTCCTGGCCCGTGAAATAGAGGAGCATGATCTCCTGGTGCTGGTCAGCGCCCGGAAGGGAGGCGTATCACATCGGGTGGGCATGGATGTATTGCCAGGCAAATTGGAGAAACATTTTGCCGTTCATAGCCGCCTGCTCGTACACCCGCATCAGCACGAGCATACCGACATCGATTTCACACCCGAAGCCCTGAACCGGGGCATGGAAACGATCCACCGAATTGGGAAGGGCATAGGGAATATCTTCAGAGGGCCGGAGGAACGGGCACCCTGAAGACCCGGAGCGATCAACGCCCCCGGCCCAAACGATCCAATACGATGAGCAAGGCGGCACCAACGAACATGAAGACGACCGCCGCCAGTACATGCGGCTCCTTATCCGTGATACCCAGCAGCTGATCATTCGCCGTGATCACGGAATATTCTCCCGGCAGGACATTCTCGCGCATGAAGGGAACGATCTCCTCCTTGGAAGTGCCTTCATGCACAGTGCGCACGCTCACCACTTCTTTCCAAGGCCAGACAATGATCAACGAGCCCAGCAGGAAACCCGTCAGGGTCGCCGTTACCAGATCATGATGCCGCTGGAAGAGCCAGCTGAGGAACCGCGAGAATGCCATCAAGCCCAGCACGCAGCCGGTGCCGAAGACCGCGATGACAGCGATGTCGATCTCCTTGATCGCTTCCATGACCGGTGAGTAGGCCCCCAACAGCAGCAGGATGAAAGAGCCGCTGATCCCCGGCAGGATCATGGCACAAATGGCCAGCATGCCCGCAAAGAAGAAGAAACCGAGCCCCCCGGCCGTGGGTGCGGCGTTCATCATCCCGATCATGAAGGCGATGGCGGTACCGATCACCAGCCCAACGACCGGTGCGACGCTCCAACGCCTTACCAGCATGCCGCACAGATATACGCTGGCCACGATAAGACCGAAGAAGAAGGACCAGATCATTACCGGCTGGTGTACCAATGCCCAGGTGATCGGGCGCACCAGCAGCAGCACCCCGGTGGCAATGCCTGCGAGCAGCGTGATCAGGAAATCGCCATTGATCTGCCGCCATGCCGCAGCAAGGCCATCGCGGCGCAAAACGGTGATCGTTCCCGGGCCAACAGCCTTGATCGAGGAAAGCAACTCCTCGTAGATGCCCGATATGAAAGCGATGGTGCCACCGGATACCCCAGGCACCACATCGGCGGCACCCATGGCCACTCCTTTCAAATAGAGTTTGACCCGCTCGCGGATCGGTATGCGGAAAAGTCCGTTCATATGGAGGTCTCCAGTTTGGCGGTGCGAATGTACCGCAGCATGGAAGAGATCTCCCGCGCAATGAAGACCACATTGCTCACCCTGCACAGGTGGTATTGAAGACCCTGGAAGCGAACGATCCTAGATCCGCCCCCCGGCATTGGGTCCAGGACCTATTGGCTGAAACTTCCCCCGTGCCGGCCCCCGATCGCTTCAGGCGGGTAGCATACGGGCCTGTAACGGCTCGAAAGGCACGGGTGCCACCCGGCTTCGCAGGAAGGCGATCACCTCCTCATCGTTCGCAAAGTTGTTGCCCACATCCACAAAACGCTTTGCGAGCAGATCATAGCGGTCCCGCAGCAGCAGAATGAAGATATCGGTGTAGTTGAGCCCATCGAAGATCACCGCTTTGTTACGGCCATATTCCTCGATGTGGTCACGGAAGAACCTGGGGTGTTCGGTCCAGTGGAGCGTTGGATCGATGTGGTGGCTGATGTGGTAGCCATCGTTCCAGCACTTGTGGTTGAATTCCACATTGATCACAGTGATGCTGTTCTTGTATTCGTTGCCCGGATCGTAGGGGCAGATGAAGGTATGCTGCACCCAATTGCCGGCCATGGCCACCAGGCGGAAGGCCAGGAACGGAAGGATGAAGGCCACCAGGGTGGCCTGCCAATTCAGGATGCTCATGCCTATGCAGAACACAATGAAGAGCACTTCACCGCGCGCTGCCTGGAAGGCGAGCTTGTTGCGCTTACGGGCGAAGAGGTAGCGAACCAGTGTATAGATGCCGGTGAATAAGAAAGTGATGTAGTACCGCAGGAAATCCTTTCCAGAGTCCCGCTGGTAAGGCATTGTACTACTCTCATCCGGCTCCAGATTATTCTCCACGTGGTGCATGCCCACATGGTGTGCCCTGTAGGTCCCCGGCGATTGTCCGAAGAAGGGAGCAAGCACCCACGGCAGGTATTGGTTCAGCAGGTCGTACCTCCTCTTGAAGAGCCTGCGGTGCGTGGTGCAATGGAACATCAGGCCGAAGGGCCCCTTGTAGGTGATGTTGTTGATGAAGAGGTACACCAAGGCGATGATCCACCAAAGCCAGTTGGGCACAAAGGGCATGTACAACAGCACCGCTAAAGGGATAAGTGTAAAGGTGACCTGCAGGCCGAGGTAGATGAATGGCAGGTCGCGCGGATCGTTCAGGAACTTCACAAAAAAACGGTCGAGGGTGGTCTTCACGGGCCGGGAAGTCTCGGGGTCGGTCTGGGTCTTGAAGTCGATCATACGGTACCATCGTGCGGTCTGGTTTTGTTGCCGCAAGAGTACAAGTTAAGGAATGTGCCGTCCTGCCCATGGTTGTTATGCCCTTCCCTCTATCTGAAGTTTTCCGATCGGGCAGCCATGATCGCGGCTATCCCGAAGATCGCGAGATATAGAACAGGAAGGATCCCTGAAGGAATTTCCAGATCGCCGGGCCGTAACCGTACAGTTGGTCCAAGTTCGCGTCCTCAAAACACCACTTCGTGAAGCTCCCTTTGCAGCGTTGTGGCACACGGCCAGGGCGAAGAACTTTTCAGGGATCCGGTGCCGGCTTCAGAATGAACCGCTACTTCAACCGCGTTGGATCACCACCGCGATGTAGCAGAAATACGCGACACAAAGGATGGCTCCCTGCCATCGGCCCAGTTTGCGGCCGAACATCAGCGGAAATAGGATCAAAGCGATCAGGATCATCGCTACCAGATCAAGCAGGAAAGTACCGTGATCCATGCTTATCGGCTTCACAACAGCAGTGATGCCCAATATTCCCAGCAGATTGAAAATGTTGCTTCCCACAAGGTTACCCAATGAAATGTCAGGCTGCTTTCGAAAGGCGGCCATCAGCGAAGTGATCAGTTCCGGAAGGGATGTGCCCACGGCCACGATGGTGACTCCGATCAACTGATCGGAGACACCCAGGATCTTGGCCATCCCCACGGCACCTTCCACGAACAGGTCGGCGCCCCACGCGAGTGCACCTATACCAATGAACAACATTGCTATGGAGCGCCACATGGGGACGGATGTGAGCGGTGGCACTCCACCTGATGCTGCCTGCTGTTGGCGGGAAGCACGGATCTGCCAGACCACATAGATCAATAACAACACCACGAAAAGTATGCCCTCAGTTCTGGAAAAATGATCATTCCAGATCATCATGATGAAGAGCAGGGATGCTCCCATCATCACCGGCCAATGTATCCTTCGGGCCAGCCGCTCCACATCTATCGGAAAGATCATCACACTGGCACCAAGTATGAAACTGATGTTAACGATGTTGGACCCCACCACGTTGCCTATGGCGAGTTCTGGATTTCCCTTCAATGCGGCCAACAGGCTCACCAATAGTTCAGGTAGGGATGTTCCCATGGCCACCACCGTCAAACCCACGACCATGGGCGTGATCCTGGCCCTGAAGGCGATCTCCACCGCTCCCCTCACCATTACCTCGGCACCGAACACAAGAAATAAAAGACCGATCAAGGTCAAAAGGATCTCCATGAAATGTGGCTCGATGCAAGCCGGTCAGGGTTCATTCGCGTCCGGCACGCAAAGATGGGCATGATACACCCATGGCCAGATGTGCGATGACAGGATCCACTTTCGGTGCTTGACACCAGGGGTAATGTTGCCCATAGAGTATCTAGCACTCAACCGGAAAGCCCCATTGCGATGTAGAGCTTTAGCATTGAAATTGTCGTTCAAGTCACCGGGCCGCTCCCACGGCGGCACCACGGGTCACGGTTCTAGTGGTTTCCGCCCCCTTGCCTTTCAAAAGGTCCACCACGATGCCACTACTTATGAAGATCGAAGAATAGGTGCCTGTAATGACACCGACCAGAATGGCGAAAATGAATCCCTTGATGGCTGTGCCTCCAAGCACGAATACCACGATCAGGACCAGTGCCGTGGTCAACGATGTGTTCAAGGTCCGCATCAATGTTGCGTTGATGGCCTTATTCACCACCACCTCATGTGGCTCCCGTTTGTGGTCGAGCACATACTCACGGATCCTGTCGAAGATCACCACCTTATCGTTGATCGAATACCCTATCACGGTCAGGATGGCCGCGATGAAAGCTTCGTCGATCTCCAGGGAGAAGGGCATGATCTTCCAGAGGAGGGAATAGAGCGCGATCATTATGAAAGAATCATGCACAAGACCCACAATGGCCCCAAACCCATACTGCCACTTGCTAAAGCGTACGGCAACGTAGGCGAACATGCATATCAGCGCCAGGACCAATGCCACGATCGCTGAGGATTTGATATCCTCACTCACGGTGCCATCCACTTTTCTGGAAGAGGCGACCTCGAAACCAGCATTCAATGTGCTGAGGCCTTCAGTGAGTCTTGCCTCAGCCAATTCATCAGCCGCTGGATCACGCTCGTCTACCAGGAAATTCGTGGTCACCTGCATCTGGCGGCTTCCTCCGTAGGTCTTCACTTGCACTGTACTGGGAGTACCCTCATGGACAAAACTGTTCTCCAGGGAAGCCTTGACATCATCTACGCGTAGCTCTTTGTCGAACTTCACCACGTAGGAACGTCCTCCAGTGAAATCCACCCCCCAATTGAACCCATTGGTGAGGATGGAGACCAGGCCAGCGGCGATAACCAAACTACTGATGGCATAGTACAATTTGCGCTTTGCCATTATGGCATAGCTGGCATCCACAAAAATATTCCTGCTCCAATTGTTCCACAACCGCAGGGACTTTCCCTTCTCCAGACGGGCAGTTATGATCATGCGGGAAAGGAACAATGCGGTGAACAGGGAAATAAGGATACCCAGCCCCAGCGTGGTTGCGAAGCCGCGGATGGGGCCCGTTCCGAACATATACAGGATCACAGCGGTGATCAAGGTGGTCACGTTCGAGTCAATGATCGCGGACATGGCACCCTTGTAGCCAAGGTCCACAGCGGACTTAAGCATTTTGCCATTGCGCAATTCCTCGCGTATACGCTCATAGATCAGTACGTTAGCATCAATAGCCATGCCCATTGTAAGCACGATACCCGCAATGCCAGGCAGCGTCAAGGCAGCCTGCAAAGATGCCAGCGTGCCCAGCAACACGAACAAATTCACTATAAGTGCGATATCGGCTATCCATCCCGCATTGGCATAGTACAGGATCATATACACCATCACGACCAATAGGGCTATGGCGAAGGACATCATACCAAGCTGGATGTTCTCTTCTCCAAGAGAAGGTCCTACCACCGTTTCTTCAATGATGCGCGCGGGAGCAGGCAGTGCGCCTGCCTTCAGGATGTTGGCAAGATCCTCCGCCTCCTGGATCTGCCGGTTGAGGTCGCCACTGCCCAGGGAGATGCTCGATCGGCCACCCGGGATCTCGTTCTGCACCACTGGTGCGCTGTAGACCAATTCATCCAACACGATCGCGACCGCCTTGCCTACGTTATCGCCGGTCATCACCTTCCAGATCTGCGCACCTTCGGCATTCATCTGCATGGTCACTTCAACATCGCCACGCAGGTTGAAATCCTGACCAGCGTTTATAATGGTGGATCCGTCCAGTTTAGGCTTACCACCGCGAGGCACCTTCAACGCGAAGAGGTTCAGGAACGAGACATTGGTGCCATCATCCAGGGTGCGTACCTCGGGCTTCGCGCTCCATGCGAGCTTCACATCCTGGGGAAGAGCGCCCTGCACAGCTTCTGAGCGGAGATAGGCATTCACCTGTGCGGTATCTGCGATATCCGCCGTACCTACCACCGGTCCGCGGGCTAGATTGAATTGTCCAGTACTGGTCTGGAAGATCGCCGGATTCAGTACCGAGAAAAGAGGATTGCGGCGGCGTGCCTCCTCCTCATCCACATCATCCTCCGCCAGCATGTCATCCGTGGCCTCGTTCGCCGCCAGAGCCGTATCCGCGCCCTCCTGGTCGGCGATCAAAGTATCCTGGGCGGTGGTGCCCTCCGCTTCGGCCACGTCATCTTCCATGGTCTCCGCAGCTGTTGTGGTATCGGTTTCCGAGGTGGTCTCTTCAGGAACAAGGCCAAGGCTGGCCGCCAGCCGATCGTTCGCCTCCTGGAGCATGGGATACACCTCCGTATTCTCATAGGTCTCCCAGAATTCGAGATTGGCAGTGCTCTGGAGCACGCGGCGCACACGCTCCTTGTCCTTCACACCTGGCAGTTCGACCTGGATCCGCCCGGTGAACTGTTGCTTCTGTATGCTGGGTTGCGCCACACCGAATTTGTCGATACGTGTACGCAGGATCCTCTCCGTGTTGTTCAGGGCGGTCTCCGCCTCGCGCCTTAAAGCGGCCAGATAATCGGCGTCGCTGCCTTCACGATCGAACATGTCCCGCCGCTCCGGAGTATAGAAAATGGTGGACAACGGGCCACGCTCGGGGATCTTCGCGTACTCTTCACCGAACAGCGTGATAAAATCGGCATTCGTGGTGTTGCGGCGGTCCAGCGCATTATTCATTGCCTGCTGGAAGGCCGGATCCTGGCTGTTCTCGCTCAGGTTCATGACAAGCTCGGGAATGCTTACCTCGAGTGTCACGGCCATGCCACCACGCAGGTCCAGACCAAGGTTGATCTCCTTCTCCTTCGCCTCACGATAGGTGTATCCCAACAGAGGATACACCTTATCATCAGCATGCGCACGCAGGAACTGATTCTCGTATTCGATGATCAGGTTCTCACGGTCCAGGCTTTGATCGCTGGTCGCGGTGATCACTGAATCGGCCTTGTACTCGGCCTCAGCGCGCGCGGTGCGCTCCAGTCTTCCGGTGAAGATGGAGAAGGAAAGCTGATAGACACATGCGATCGCCAGCAGGATGGTGAAGATCCATAGCGCGCCTCTATTCTGCATTTTCGGGGTGGTTCGGGTGAAAAACGGCGGCAAATATAGCGTTGTTGCCCATGCGCGGGACGAGTATCCGCAGCTTATGGAATATCATCTGTCGAACACACCGCCCTTTCGATCGACAGACCGGTGCTGAAAGTTGTGTGTCATCGCTGTTGGGATCCGGCCGATGTGGCAGAACTTTGTACTGATGTACCATTCCATCATGGCCAGACGCTCGATCAAACTGCTTACCGCCGCGATCCTTTTCAATAGTATTCCGGCCAGTGCGCAAGGTCCGCTTTTTTTCGATGGGTCCGTACCAGTGCATTCCGTTGAGGGCATCCTGTTGGACCTGGCCTGGGCAGGCGGATTGAATTTCGTACAAGTGAGCACCATCGATCTGAATGGTGATGGTCTGGAGGATATCTTCCTGTTCGATCGATCGGGCAACCAGGTGGTCACCCTCTTGAACACGGGCGGCGAAGGCACCGGGGGCTTCGTGGTGACACGGGAGTACGATCAGGTTCACCCGTTGCCCGAACTCCATGATTGGGTCCTCCTGCGCGACTACGACGGGGATGGGCGCAAAGACATCTTCACATACTCGCAGGCAGGCTTTTCGGTTTACAGGAACACTTCTGGAGAGAATGGGCTTGCTTTTGAACTCATCCATTTCCGGGTGAATTCCAACTATGTCACATCCAGCGGGAATCCTGTAATAGCCAATTTATATGTGTCACAGGTGGATCTACCAGGGATCGCGGACGTTGATGGTGATGGCGATCTTGATGTGCTCACATTCAGCCTACTGGGTTCCTATATGGAATACCATAAGAACATCAGCATGGAGCTGTATGGCCATGCGGACAGCCTGAAGTTCGAGGTAAGGAACAAATGCTGGGGATATTTCTCGGAGAATTTCAGTGATAACACGGTGACCCTGGATATCGAG